>CAYPHN010000102.1:0-10616 GCA_964410265.1 uncultured Flavobacteriaceae bacterium
TCAACTTTACCGGATGGAAAATAATGAAGCGATGTCATGGGAATTTCTTCTTCATTGTGCCATTGGGGACACTCTGGTGGTAGGATAGGTTTATTTTTTTTACCTGTATCCCACATCGTAAAGTAGAGGCTCATCGGTAGTTGTTTGTTAGCACCTTGGTTGATAAGGAGAAAGCCTGCACGAGCCGATACAACATTAACACCTGAAGTGTCTATCACAAATTTAGGATGGCAAATAAACTCTTCCCCAGCAGTAGAGATTCGTACGCTATTTATATGTCCGTCTGTTGCCGTGGCATCCGTAACTCTTGAGTGTAGTAGAACATCGATATTTCTACTCATTACCATTTCCTGAAGAAAAAAAGCGAACCATTCCAAATCATACGCACGTCGGTCTGCATTTGGATCGTATTCGGCAATTAAACCATGAGCAGATAATTTTGCAATAAGTTCTTCAAAAATGAAATTCACTCTTTTAGTATCTCCACAAAAACCTGCCACACCACCTGCAGAACCCTGACCACCTAAAACATTACTAGATTCAACAATTAATACTGTATTATGTTCTTCTTTTGCAGCTATGGCAGCCATTAAACCAGACATCCCACCACCTACGACTAGAATATCTACTTTTTTAAATGATTGAATATTTTTTTTTGACATTTTTTCTTATTTTAATTTATTATTGTAATGGAGTTTTACTTTGAGTCCATACGGTTAAGCCTGTTAGATCCATATCTTTTTTACGTTGGAAAAAACTGATTATAAATGCAAGAATAATAAATAAACCATTGACGATTGCACCAACCCAATAGCTGTGTATATTTAGAGTTATTGATGAAGGCAGCCAACCAAGCAGGCCTAGACCAAGATAGATATTAAATAGAATGGCCAATACCATAGCAATTGTAGCTGAAGTTCCATTGATTCGACGGGTAAAAAAGCCTAACATAAATAGTCCCATCAAACATCCTCCAAAAACACTGGTGACAATTAAACTTACATCATTCATGCTCTCTTTTTCAATCTGGCTGAAAGTGATAGCACCCAAAATTACAAGTACGGTGACCGCCAGAGCAATAAGTCTTGCCGACCTTAGATAATATTTATCATTCCTTTTCTTAGTCTCATAGGGCTTCATAAAATCAATAACACAAACCGTTGAAATAGCATTGATGCCAGAATCCAAACTGCTCATAGCGGCTGCGAGCACCGCCGAAATTACAATACCTGCTACACCAGCGGGAATTTTGTTCAAAATAAAATACGGAAGCACCTGATCTGGTTGGAGGTTATTAACATGTGCATCTGGGAAAGTAGTATAATAAACAAAGAGAGAGGTGCCTACAAAAAAGAAAAGCACCCACATTGGTAAGGCGATTATCGAATAAAGTGCTGTTGCTTTGCGAGCTTCTTTCATAGAGCGGGCTGCGGCATAGCGCTGTACCATATTTTGGTCTCCACCATAAATCATTAACCAATTAATTATACCAAGAATGGTCACTGTCCAAAAGGTTCGTTCTGTAAGGTCCCAGTCAAAACTTCCTAGGCTAAACTTGTCATGAGCCATACCTATATCTATAATTTGACCAATACCACCAGGAAGATCCATAGCTATAATGATAAAAGACAATAGACCACCAAAAATAAGAATAAACGCCTGAATGACATCCGTCCAAATTACAGCTTCGATACCGCCGGCAATGGTATATAAAGCAATAAAGATACCTGATCCTATAATGACCAGTTCAATTGGTGCACCCGTTAGAAATTGTATCGGCAAGGCTACCAAAAAGAGAATCTGAGACATGCGGATTAGTTGCAATACAATAAAGCTAATCGCTCCATACAAACGCGGTGCCACACCATAGCGTCGACCAAGGTATTCAAAAGCAGAAGTGAGGTTGCCCCTTCGAAAGAAAGGAATGAATACAATGATGGCTATAATAGCAACAAAAGGCAGAACAAGATTTACACTTAGTTGACGCCAATCAAGCACATAGGCAGCGGCAGGCAAGGCAAGAAATGTGGCGGAACTTATAATTGTTCCTAACATGGACAGGCCAATCACCCAGCCTGGAAAGGACCGGTTGCCAACAAAGTAATCTTCTGTGGTCTTATTTCGACGACTAAAGTAGACCCCTATTGCGATCATTCCAATGAGGTAAAGCATAATAGTTATTATGTCAAGTAATCGAATTTTCAATTCCATATTTTACCCATTTTATTTAACATTTTTTACAGTCATAGATGGCGGCGCATCTTCGGAATTGTTCCCCCACAATTTATTTGGCTTAGCTCCCATTTCAAATATCAGATTACCACCTTCAACGATTTCACTGTGGTCTATCCAGGTTCTATTCAAACCCTTTCCATTTAATTTCACAGACTGAATAAATACATTTTCTTTTAAATTATTATTGGCAATAACCGTAAAGGTTTTCCCATTGTTAAGGTTTATGGTTGATTTTCCAAAAAGCGGACTCCCTATAGTATAGCTTGTACTACCAGGAGTTACAGGATAAAAACCCATAGCACTCAAGATGTACCATGAGGAATGCGATCCCATATCCTCATTTTCGCTTAAGCCACCAGAACCTGTTTTATAAAAATTATCTAACACCTGTCTTACCCTTTTTTGTGTTTTCCATGGTTGTCCAGCATAATTGTACAAATATGCCACGTGATGAGAAGGCTGATTCCCGTGAACATATTGACCTATTGTCCCTGAAACACCTGCATATTTTGGTGGAGTGATTATGGAGCTCATTTCAAAGAATGTATCCAATTTTTGAATGAATTTATCTTTATTGCCAAAAAGGTTTATTAAACCCTGGACATCATGTTGAACAGCCCATAGATACTGCCAGGCATTAGATTCCGTATAATGACGGTTTGGTCGTCTGCCTATCAATAATGGATCAAAATATTTATAATAGGAGTGCCCTGTTGCAGTTTCAACAACACCTTGTTCCTTGCCATTTATTTCTTCAAGAAAGGTACCGTCAAATTTTCGGGGACGAAAGAATTCAGTTTTAGGATCCCATACATTTTTGTAATTATGGGCTCTGTTTATAAATAAATTGTAATCATCCTCTTTTCCGAGTTCTTTAGCCAATTGAGCTATACACCAATCGTCATAGGCAAGTTCGAGGGTATTGGGAACGGCTTCCGTTACTTTATCAATTGGAGCGTAACCAAGATCAATATAATCTTTCAATCCTGATCTGCCAGCATAATGAGGTACCGGAGGTTTAGGAAGTTCGAGAGCTTTTATTCGCATTGCTTTATACAGGGTTTCTACATCATAATCTCGATACCCTTTTTTATATGCATCCACAATAATTGGAATCAAGTGATCACCAACCATTGTTTCGCCATGAACATTCAAGAAATGTTGTGCGGGAAGCCATCCGTAATTTTTCACCTTATCTACTATAGATTTCATCATGTCATTCACATGATCGTGGGCGGTTAATGTCAATAAAGGGTGTTGTGATCGATAGGTGTCCCAAGCTGAAAATGAACCATAAAAATCATAATTATCTGTGATATGTATTTTCCCATCCGAACCAAAGTATTTTCCATCAACATCCTGAGATATATATAAAGCAAGGTAAGAGTGGTATGCCGCAGTATAAAAAATTTGCTTTTGATCTTTTGTTGCTTCATCAATTGTAATTCTGGATAATTCTTTTTTCCAGATCTTACGGGCATCATTTTTAACCTTGTCAAAATCCCAATGTGGAATTTCTGTTTCAAGATTTTTACGGGCACCTTCAACACTAGTGTATGAAATACCAACCTTTACTAATATCTGTTCATTTTCTTCCGTGCTGTAATATACGTAAGCGCCAATTTTATTTCCTTTTTCAGCATCCTTATAAGGAAAAATACCAACTCCGGTTTCAGGAGACTCATATTCCGCGTCAAAGGTTCCATAATAATGAAACGGCTTGCTAAATTCAGCTACGAAGTATACTCTTCCTAATCCGGCACTTTTTGAACCTTCAATACGATTGTTATTGAAGATCTTGAATTCTGATTTCCCTTCACTTTTCATGTTCCCAAGCTGGTGTCCTATATCCAAAATAATTTTAGATGCATTTTTTGTTTTAGGGAATGTATAGCGATGAAAACCAGCTCTTTGCGTAGTGGTTAATTCGACTTTTACATTATAATCTTTTAATTTAACCGAATAATAACCTGGCGATGCTGTTTCTGCATCATGGCTGAACCGAGATCTGTATCCTTCATCCGGGTTATCTTTTGAACCTGGAAGAACCTGAAGATTATCGCCCACTGTAGGCATGAGTAAAATCTCGCCTCCATTAGTCATCCCTACTCCACTCCAGTGTGTGTGACTGAATCCAATAATTGAAGTGTCCTGATAATTATAACCGGAAGAATATGTCCAACCTTGTGTGTCAACATCTGGACTTAAATGAACCATGGCGTAAGGTAGAGATGCTCCTGGAAAAGTATGTCCAAAAAAGTTGGTACCTATAAATGGGTCAACATAATCAACTAGGCTTTCTGATTTTGAATTTACTTCGCAGGATAATGTTATGGTGAATAATAATGCTAACGTAAGAATTAATGATAATGTCTTTGATTTCATTTTGTTCGTTTTCTCTAAATTTCTATTCAATCCAATATTAAGATATTGCATGCTACTCAGACCACACTCCATTTAGAAATTCTTTGTATAACAAATTATTTCGGAATTAGAGAAATAGGTTTAATATATAGTACTTCCCAATGGTTAGGTCTTTATTATTTTAATTTAATTAGTTGATAATTTATTTTCAACACGATTATTAATTATTTAAGTGAGAAAGAGCTTTTCTTTTGCAATTGGTTGGACGTTTTCTACAATCCAATTTCTCATCTTTTTTCCCTCTTCTGTGTGTTGAGGAAATGACATAAAATCAAGTTCAATCCTCAGACTCTGTTCGATTAAATGAGCCATGATTGGCCATATTTTTCCAATATCACCAATGATTGGAATACTGTTTTCCAATCGTGCAAAACCAGACATTTCCATTCTAAATGGGATTTTCATTAATTTTGTTTTTGGTTCACCCCTATCAATTGCTTGTTGAACTGTACTGGATTTTTTTTCAAAATCAACAGCTTTCTTCAAATTGGAGTCGAGATCAATTCGAATTAAAGTTTTTTTAGCCAAACTATAGGTGGGATACCCTTCCCAATCTGCCCAAATTCCATGCCCAGTATAAGTTTCAAAAGGGCCATCATGAATTTCCTGAGTTAACGCAACTGCAGATTCGATGATTACATCCGCACTTCCCATCATTTCAGCAATTTTAGTTGTTCTTTCCATTATAGAAATTGAATCAGCAATTGCAATACCAACCATTCCACCACCAATTAATTGTGGTACGCTAACCAAAAAGGGAATATTTCTTTGCTTGGCGGCACCAAGCATGGTATATATATCTGCTCCGGCACCAGCAACAACTTCAAATGGAACTCCTTTTGATTTTGCTATGTATAAGATTTCCTTAGAAAGATTTTCAGATCGCAATCCCAATGGATATGCCATATTTCCGGCAGCTTTGATTATTTCATCACCTTCGGTATCTAACACTCTATTTATCAAATCGGTATCGATAATCATTTCTTTTTGAAGTTGCACCAATAATTCTGGAGACATTTTCGTAATTTCAAATTTATCGCCACGTGGTAATTTTTCTTTCGCAAAACCTAGTTTCTTTCCATCAACTCTTCTTACTTCATCCAAAACTCCTGCCATTTCATGTGCAACAACTGCTGAACTTGATGTTACTCCGTCGATAATTCCCTTATGAATAAGTTCTGCTATAAGCGTAGTAACTCCTTCATGAAGATTTGGTCCGCTTCCTGTAACAACCACAACTTTTCCTCCGTTGTTTTTTGCCGTGACGATGCTCTTTACTGAACGGTCCACCATTTCTTTAACATCTGGCGAAAGGTCTTTATAATATTGCTCAATTATTTTCCTGCTTGTTTTCATTAATGCTCTTTTTTAATTATATTCACTACCTTTTTAAGATCTTCAGGTGTATCTACACTTATACCTGAAATACTTTTACATCTTGTTTCTATAACCTTTATTTTATATCCCTTTTCCAAGACTCTTAGTTGCTCTAACATTTCAATTTTTTCTAAATAGGTCTGGGGTAATTTTGATATTTTTAATAAGAAATCTTTGCGATAAATATATATCCCTATATGTTCATATACATCCATTTCTGTCTTTTCTCTGGAGAAGGGAATTAAAGATCGCGAAAAATATAGTGCAAAATCATTCTCATCTACCACCACTTTAACAATCGCAGGGTCATTATAATCTTCTTCACCAATTTTTACTTTTAGGGTTGACATCTGAATACTTGGGTCTTCAAGCATGGGTTGAACGGCTTCCTCAATCATCCTTGGGTCAAATAAGGGTTGGTCTCCCTGTACATTAACTACAATGTCAGCATCAATATTTTCAATCGCTGCAGCAATTCTATCTGTTCCCGATTCATGTAGACTGGTCATGATAACTTTTCCACCAAAGCCCTTAACCACTTCAAATACACGCTCATCATCAACAGCAACAATCAAATCATCTAGCATAGTTGATTTGATTGTTTGTTCGTATACCCATTGTATCATTGGTTTATTTACAATATCTGCAATCACCTTACCACGAAATCTGGTAGAGGCATAGCGAGCAGGAATCATTCCAATAATTTTTAGTTTTTTTTTCATAATTAATTTATTGAGGATTTAGATATAAACTATCTTTTGATTATTCATTGTTTCTTAAGGTATAAGGTTTTTATCAATCTAAAAATTAGTTTTTCTGTTGAATAACTGTATACAGTACTGCCTAATGGGTTATTTGTTTGAATTTAGAGTTTTTATTCTTCAATAATATCAAGATAACGTGCCATCCAATATGGCCAAAGCCAAAAAACAGGCTCTCGAACCCTGCTGGGGTTTCCTTGAGTAGCAGTCCATGGATTTACATCCCATCTTACGGTCGCTCTTTCACTTGCAGCTGGCAGCTCTAAAATCTGTAATTCTTCCAGAATTGGTTTTCTAACAAGCTGAATATCTTCACGTAAAGTATGGTCTATTTTCCAATCAACCAAATCAAGTGGTGCATCTCTTAAAAATTCAATAGTTTGTTTGGTATTAACTTTTGTTCCTGTTGCTAATGCATAAGTCATATTACTAATTAAATTCTCACCTGACGATTGTTTAGCCATCCACTCATCAATTAAATTTTTATAGAATTTTTTTAGTTCTGGGTCGTTTTCATATTTTAATAAAATTGGAAAAAGATATGCTTCTAGGGTGATATCAAAATAAATTTGCCATGCAGGGTTTTTTGTGTTCATTTGAGAAACATTTTCTAAATACCCTTCTTTATCAATTAAGCGCTTGTACTCTTTGTCGTATTTTTTATCACCTGTAATGTGGCCTGCAAATTTTAGAAAAGCAAGCAGTTCAAACGAATTAATGCTTTTTTCAGATGCCCAATCAGGGTCGTTATTTAAATTTTCTGGAGACCAAACACCCCACCGTGTTGCTTTTCCATCAATATCAATAAGATTATAATTTGTTTTTATTAAATGATCAATTATTTTTTTAACATGTATACGGATTAGTTCTTTTTCTTCCTCACCAGCAGCGTATTCATAATAATAAAAATAAGCCATCATATGACCAGACATCTCATCGGTACTGGTATCACCTTTCCATAACCACTTCCCGTCTTTTGATTTATGCCACCTCTTTTCTACGGGCTTATAACGTGGGTCTCTAACGAGTCTGTCAGCAATTTGCCTTTTGGTATATGTTCTATTTGGATCTTTCATTTCTGTCCAATCAGAAGGTATAATAGTACGAGCAATAAAACCTTCGGTACCGGTTACGCCTTGTAATAAACTCAGAAAATCAAACGCTTTTCTGGCATTAATTTTTGCTTGCTTATCTTTTGTAACGGCATACCTAAAACTTTCCATTGCTAAGTATCCCCCAGTAAATTCACCATCATTATCATCATCTGAATTATGCCATGTGGCAGTATCTCCAGGAATATCGAGACGTAGGTTACCACAAATCCACGGTTCACGAATATGTTTTTTCATTAATTGATTGTAGTAGTATTGCTCTTTTTCGGCAAGTGTCATTATGCGACGTTTAATGGCGCTAACACCATTGGCTGTGGCTACCCAAGCATTGCCCAATTTATCAAAAGCTATATCATTTACTTTATTATGAGTTAGCCAACGTTTACTAAAACGTATAGAGTGTGAACCATTTTTGTCATAACGAACAATTCCGACATCAGTACCAACCCACATAATACCTTGTGGAGATTGGCTTATACAGTTAACAAAAATAGAAGAAATACCATCATCGGGTGTTAAGTTTTGTAGTAGTTTATTTTCCTGTCGAATTGAAACACCTCCCATAACTCCAACCCAAATATCGCCTTCAGGGCTTTCTGAAACTCCGCTTGCATAGGAGCTAATCAATTCACTAGTATCTTGATATAATTGTGTTTCTCCATCTTTACAACTGTATAGACCTGCATTAGTTGCCACGAGTAAATACCCATTATCGTCAACAACAGCATCCTTAACAGAACGAGCTATTTTATAATCCTGATACTCCCATCCCATACCCTTAGAATACCATATTCCGTGAGGTCCTAAAGCATAATTCCCTTCAGGGGCATTACAGATTACTGAAATTGGTGGTTTTACGCCTTCCTCTTTTGTAAGTAGATTATTTTTGTATCTGTATATGCCATTCCATGTACCCATAAGTACAGAATTATCCTTATTAACAACCACGGAATAAGAAGGTCCGCGGTTCTCACCTAAAATAACTGGTTTCCACAGCATCGAACTTAGCTTTTTATAAAAAATGCCTGATGCTGTTGCTATCCACACAGTAGATTCATCATCAACAGCAATGCTTCTTATTTCATTATCAGTACTGTTATTACTAATATAATATGCCTCGTGAAACTCTTGTATAAATTTAGTATCATGATATGAATTTTGTTCTGAAACAACAGACTTATTTGTTTCTTTTTGATTACAGGATAGTAGAGCAAATCCACTAATGGAAATTAATACTAGAATAAAAGATTTCAACATGGGTATAAATTTATTTTTAATTCCGAATTCAAGTTTTATTCATTATGTAAGCATTATTTTTATAATAGCGTCTATGAGTGAGGTTCAATTTAATCGTTTATTCTTGTGTTTTTGATATATATTTTTCAAAAAATCGATCCATATAATATTGACAATACGCATTCACTTCGACACTCATATCCATTGTATGTGGCATACCCTTCAGTTTGTGATATTCTACAGGAACACCATTTTCTTTTAATTTTTCATTAAGTTTGTCTGCTTGAATTACCGGAACAAGATCATCTATTGTTCCTTGAAAAATTAAAGTTGGAGGGTCATCTTTAGTTATATAAGTCATTGGAGAGGCTTTAGCAAACATTTCAGGATCTTCGGAATAATTTTTACTAAAACCAATTTTAATATATGGATGTTCTCTAGCGTATTCAGTTGTCAGATCTGTTGGACCATAAAGTTCAACAACTGCTTGTACTCTTGATGTAAATAGACTATCCTTTTTATTTATAAAATCCGGTTCATCCGAAGAGTATCCAATCATCATTGCTAGATGAGCCCCTGCAGAGCCACCAATAACAGCTATTTTATCTTTGTCAATGTAATATTTATCTGCGTTCTTTTTCAACCAAATTACTGCTGATTTCACATCCATAATCGGTGCTGGCATTTTCGATTTTTTCACAAATCTGTATTGAATAGAAGCTGTTATATAGCCTTTTTTTGCAAAGTCTATAAGGTAACCACGGTAATCTTGTTTATCACCCTTTACCCATCCACCTCCATGAATAAAAATTAATAATGGGGCAGATTTACTCACATTTTTAGCATGATAAATATCTAATTTTAATTCTGTTGAGTCGATTGTTTTATATACAATATCCTTATTCTCAATAATATCCTCTGGGAGTGGAGGATTCGTATCTACAAGATCTATTCTTCCTAATAAATAAGCTATTTTAAGGGTTGTGTTATTCCAATATCCATTTGGTACTACAGGAGGCCCACTTTTTTTTGATGTTGAACAATTTAACAAAGAAAATAATAGGACTGAAAAAGCCAGATAATTAATTATTTTTTTTAAGTAATAATTCATAGTTTTTAAATTTTTAATTCGTTTCATATCTATTTTTGTTAATTATAAGATTAAATTCTCTAATAAAAAATCCGTTTAACCTTACTTGACTGAACTCATAAATTAAAATACATTATTATTTAATTTCTGATCGCGTTGTGTTGGTTTGAAAGAAACACCTTTGGTCTCCATCATTACATAAATTATCCAAAAAAGTTTCCCAATCATACAAATTGCACAGAAAGCAAATATATATCCATCTGGTATTTCTGAAATCATTGGCAACTTCTAGGAAACAGTCTTTGTATTTAAACTAAAAATCAAACCGACAAGTGCTGCTGTTATAGTATTAAATATTAAGTGTTTTTATTCATTTATTAT
>CAYPHN010000103.1:0-6359 GCA_964410265.1 uncultured Flavobacteriaceae bacterium
TTGCGGCAACTTCTTCTATAGAAATTAATTTTTCTTATAACACAACCAAACGCCCTCTTATTTTAGGCGATGATGGTAAATTTGATCAGGGACTAAATAGCTATACTTATTATTATTCACAAACAAAGAATGAAGTTTCCGGGTCTTTAACAATTAATGGTTTTACAGAAAATATAACTGGAAGTGGATGGATAGACAGGCAATATGGTACTTTCAATCCGCTAGAAGATGAAAAATACGAGTGGTTCAGTCTACAGTTATCCAATGGTATGGATATCAATCTTTGGAATTTATTTACTGACAATAATGAAATACCAAATAATCTAAATTATAAAATTTTATCGGTATATGTAGATGAAGATACCCAATACACAAATGCCAATTTTAACTTAGAACGATTGGCCTTTAATTGTACGCCTGACCCTGTAATTTGTTACGCAAAAAAATGGCGATTAACTGCAGATAAAAATAATATCGATTTGGTGATCACCGTTTTACATCTGGATTCTGAAGTTCAACTACCATTTAGATTTTACGAAGGGTCTACAACAATAACAGGAACAATTAATGGAGTATCGGTTACAGGAAAAGGGTTTGCTGAACTTTTACACAGCTATGAAAAACCTAATTTTACCCTAACCAACCCTGTTGACGGCACTTTTAATTCTTCTGAAAATATTACATGGAATTTAAATAATGAAGATGATGGAAACCCTCTTTTATACGATGTAGCATATAGTATTGACAACAAACAAAGTTTTCAAACTATTGCTCAGGGCATTAGCGAAACATCTTTTTTGTGGGAGAACCCAGATATATCAACAGGTGAAATCATATGGTTTAAAATAACGGCGTACTCGGTTGATATGACTCTTGAGACTACTATCATAAGTTCCAGTTCATCTTCGTTTACATTACCTGTTGATCTATTTAGTAAGTATAATGTTGTTTTGTTTCCCAATCCTAGTAGTTCTACATTGCACCTTAATTTCAATGAAGTTGTAGCGGATATTAATTATCAAATCACCGATATTAATGGTAAGATACTTCTTGATAAAAACATTCAAAATATTTCTTCATTGAATATGAATATTGAAAATTTTGAGCCCGGACTTTATTTTCTTAAAATAAAACAAGAAAATAAAATAATGTACACAAAATTTATTAAAGAATAATTGCCATGACAATTATATGTCCGTTGTGTTTCGGTAAAAGCTCCTCCTTTTTTAAAAATGGTGTACAAGAATTTTTCCAATGTCAAAATTGTATGGGCATCTTTAGAGATGTCAACCAATTCTTAAATAAAATTGAAGAAAAAAACAGGTACCAATACCATAAAAATAACATCAACGACCTTGGTTATATAAAATTTACTTCTCCGATTCTTTCCGCAGTGAAAAAATATTTTAATGCCAAACATAAAGGTTTAGATTTCGGTGCAGGGCATACCCCAGTAATCTCTGAGTTATTAAAATTAGATGGTTATCAGGTTGATATATACGATCCTTTATTTTTTAAAAATGAATTGCTCCTAAAAAATAAATATGATTTTATAAGCAGTTGTGAAGTAATAGAACATTTTTACAATCCATTGAAGGAATTTACATTATTATTTAAGCTGCTAAAACCAGGAGGTAAATTGATCATGATGACCTATATCTATGATAAAACCATTGATTTTGAAAAGTGGTTTTATAAAAATGACCCTACCCATGTTTTTATTTATCAAAAAGAAACTTTTATATGGATTAAAGAACACTTTGGTTATAAAAATGTTAAAATAGATAATAGGTTAATCGTATTTTCTCAATAATTATTATCTTGGTTTTTCTTCAAAAAAAAGAAGTATTCATTAAATATAAACTCATGAAAAATATAATTTTAACCTTTATGATTGTTTGCATTGGTATACCAATGATGGGACAATCAAAATCTGAAAAGAAAAAAATTAAGGAAGAACAGAATTTAAAGGATTATGCTGCCACCAAAGAATTAATAGAATCAGGTAATTTCGAGTTTATTGCAGAATGGGCAAGAACACAAGGCGGACGGAGGATCAACTTAATTGGCAATCCGAATTACTTAAGAATAAATAAGGATTCGGCCGATATTTATTTGCCATATTTTGGCGTTGTTCATACACCAACTGCTGGTTTTGCTTCAGAAAGAGGAATAAAAGTTAACGGTATTATTAAAAATTATAAAGTTGAATTAAACGATGAAAAGAAAAAATTAACCATAAGGTTTGATGCAAAGGGTAAAAATGACCAATTTGAATTTGTGGTTTTTGTTTACAAAAATAAAGGTACTAGATTAAACATAAACAGCAATAGTAGAGGTAGTATTAGTTATGATGGAAATTTGTCTGAAATTGAAAAAAAAAGCAAAAAATAGATAATATCTAAGCTAATTATTTAAGTGTAAATTTTGAATTTCCGTATGGTGAGCTTGTAATATATATACTTATATTGCGCCTCATTAATTGAATTTCAATAAAAATATTATGATCCGTTTTACTTCTGTTTTATTTGCCTCATTTTTGTTATTTATCATATCTTGTACTAAAAAATCAGAACCAATATTTACTTTAGAAGGAAAAATAAGTCCAGTTTCAACCAATTATGTTTTATTGATTGAAAATACAGATATAGAAAGAAAGGCCACAAAAATTGTAGATACAATTTTCTTGGATAATAAAGGTGATTTTAAGATTGATTTTAATTTAGAGCCCAACTTATATACTTTACAATTCAATACATCTAATCAAGTTGTTTTAGCTATTGATAAAGGTCAAAAAATAAAAATTAATATTACCAATGCCAATACAAAAGATTTTAAATCAATCATTACCGGATCAAAAGATACCGATGCTTTATTGGCTTATGAGTCTTTGAGAAAAAGATCTTTAGACTCCTTGGTACAATCTGTACGGCGGGAAGTGAAAAAAGTGAAAAAAAGTGAAAATCCTGATCAAGAAAAAATAATAGAATTAGAACAACTTGAAATAAAAAATTACAGTATTCATTTGACAGAACTCAATGCGTTTATCAAATCCAAAATGGGCAACACCATTGGTATCTATGCTACGTCTATTCGTTGGAAAGGAGAAGAGGATTTAAGCTTTTTTGATGCCTTAACCAGTGATTTTGAATCTGCACATCCCAACTTAAAAGTATCTGTAAACCTTCGTGAAAAAGTAAGGCGTTTACAACAAACCTCCATTGGAGGAACTGTTACAGAAATTGAAATGAAAGATGTAAAAGAAGACCTAGTAAGTTTATCTTCTGTCAAAAAAAAATATACATTGATTGATTTTTGGGCAAGCTGGTGTGGACCTTGTAGAAGCGAAAGTAAAGGCTTAAATGCGCTTTATGAAAAATATAAAGACAAAGGTTTTGAAATTTACGGTGTTTCTTTAGATACTAAAAGAGATAAATGGATGGATGCTATAATTAAAGACCATCGAATCTGGCCCAATGTATCCTCCTTAGAAGGATTTAAGACAAAAGCTGCATTTGATTTTACAGTTACCTCACTACCAATGAATTACATTATTGATGAAAACAATAAAATTGTTGGTAAAAATCTTCATGGTAAAGAAATAGAAAATCTTGTAGAGCGTCTTTTAAAATAATTACAAATTATCTTTATTCATTGCATTCCAACCTTGAGCGACCAGTTCAATTTTTTGATTGCCGCGTGTAACTAAACTTTTACCTTCAGATGCTTCCGTTATATGACCTATTACAGTAAGGTTTGGGTTCGCTTTAATTTTAGGAAAATCTTCTTGTGAAATAGTAAATAACAATTCGTAATCTTCACCTCCACTTAGGGCAACCATGGTGCTATCTAAATTAAATTCTTCACATGTTGAAATTACCTGTTGATCTAAAGGAATTTTATCTTCGTACAGGTTGCACCCTACTTCCGATTGTTTGCAAATATGTAAAATTTCTGATGAAAGCCCGTCTGATATGTCAATCATAGCAGTTGGTTTTACTTCTAGATCTTTAAGTAATTTTACAATATCTTTTCTTGCTTCCGGTTTTAATTGCCTTTCAACCAAATAGGAATAATTTTCTAATTCTGGTTGGGCATTTGGATTCACTTCAAAAACCTGCTTTTCACGTTCTAAAACCTGCAAGCCTAAATATGCCCCACCTAAATCTCCGGTAACTACTAATAAATCATTAGGTTTGGCACCATCTCTATAAACAATGTCCTCTTTATTTGCTTCACCAATAGCGGTTATACTAATCAACATGCCTTTGGTAGATGAAGTTGTATCTCCGCCTATAAGATCCACTTGATATGCATTACAGGCCAATTGAATTCCGGCATATAATTCTTCCAAAGCCTCTAAAGGGAATCGATTGGAAACTGCGATAGAAACAGTAATTTGTTTTGCCCTACCATTCATGGCATAAATATCAGATAAATTCACCATTACTGCTTTATAACCAAGGTGCTTCAATGGTACATAACTCATGTCAAAATGCACCCCCTCGATCAAAAGGTCGGTAGTAACCAGCGTTTGTTTTTCACTTTTTTCAATTACCGCACAATCATCACCAATACCTTTAACAGTACTATCGTGATGAATTTTTACCTGTTTGGTAAGGTGTTCAATTAATTTAAATTCACCTAATTCGGATAAAGAAGTACGAGATTGATCTTTATTTTCTAACATAAACATAAATTATTGATTTTTTGCAAAATATGCTGATCTATTGATTTAATTATTTTTTGTAAAATTACAAAAGATGTAAGAATTCTATATAATGAATAACAAAATTTATTGTATTTTAAAATCTTACACAGATAATATAATTCATATCTTACCATCACTAAAAAAAATTGAAATTAAAACCTCATTGAAACCAATACAAAATATGATTAAACCATTTAAAATCGTTCCAAATTTTCTTATAATATTCTTTCTTTCTCTTATATTATTTTCATGTTCATCATCTGATGAAAATACTGTTAAAGATAACCGAATTGCCTGTAATAATGGTATGGCGGGGATTTTTCCTTGTGATAATTACGATTTAATGTCACAACTTTCACTTAGTGATATGTCGGCCACATCTGGAAATGATTCATGGGGCTGGACTGATAGTACAACAGGAAAAGAATATGCCATTATGGGACTAGATAATGGTACTGCTTTTATTGATATCTCAGACCCAACTGCTCCAATTTATTTAGGAAAATTACCTACAGCAACACAAAATAGTTCTTGGAGAGATATAAAAGTTTATAAAAATTTCGCTTTTATTGTAAGTGAAGCTAATAATCATGGCATGCAGGTCTTTGATTTAAATCAATTAAAAAATGTAGAAAGTCCACCTCAAAACTTTACAGCAAACACACATTATACAGAATTTGGCAATGCTCATAACATCGTTATTAACAAAACTACTGGAATGGCCTTTGCAGTAGGAACCAATACTTTTGGAGGAGGACCACACTTTATTGATATTCAGAATCCTTTAAACCCAATAGCCGCTGGAGGATTTGCCGCAAGCGGATATACGCATGATGCTCAGGTTGTAACTTATATGGGTCCAGACACCGACTATCAGGGAAAAGAAATATTTGTTGGTAGCAATGGAGATAAAATTGTAATTATTGATGTTAGTGATAAATCCAATCCTATACTAATTTCTAATATATCTTATACTAATTTAGGATATACACATCAAGGCTGGTTTACAGAAAACCACAAATACTTTATCGCCGGTGATGAATTGGATGAAAAACAAAATGGAATCAAAACAAAAACTTTGATATTTGATTTTTCAGATTTGGATAAGCCGATTTTACAATCGAGTTATTCTGGACCTACCTTAGCTATTGATCATAATGCTTACGTAAAAGACAATCTTTTATTTTTAGCAAATTACACCGCTGGTGTTCGCTTTATTGATATCACAAATATTGCCAATGGCTCACTAAAAGAAATAGGATATTTTGATTCTTATCCCTTAAGTAGCGATGCCGAATTTGATGGTGTATGGAGCGTATATCCTTATTTTAATAGTGGTAATATTGTAATTAGCGACCTTAATGAAGGGCTATTTATCGTTAGAAAAAGTGGTACGTAATAAAAACTGATTTTAAATATCGTTGTATACTGTTAATAGCATATTGAATAAAACTTTTAATAAAGCCCATCTTGTAGGGATAAACAAAGAATCAAAAATTATTTTTTTTAGCGATTTACACAAAGGTGATAATAGCTATGCTGATGATTTTAAGCATAATATGAAGATTTATGAATATGCCTTACACGATTATTTTAAAAAAGAATTTACCTATATTGAAATTGGTGACGGTATAGAACTTTGGGAAAA
>CAYPHN010000103.1:6369-10521 GCA_964410265.1 uncultured Flavobacteriaceae bacterium
GCACCAATTTACCAAGCCCATAAATCGAGTTTTAATCTACTTAAACTTTTTAATGAACAAAAAAGATTGTTTTTGATTTGGGGAAATCACGATATGGAATTTAGAGACCCTATTTTTGTTGAAAAACTTAGAAATAAATATTTTTTACCAAAAAATTTAGCGGATAAACATCTGTTATTTAACCTTAAATATTATGAGAGTTTATTATTGAATATTGAAGGAACCGATAAAAATATTTTTGTGTTTCATGGTCATCAAGCGGATTATATGAACTATGTTCATTGGAAGTTTAATCGTTTTTTTGTGCGTTATTTCTGGAAATACATGCAAATATGGTTTGGGATTAGCGATCCAACGAGTCCGGCAAAAAATTATAATGAATTAATTAAGGTCGAGAAAAAGCTCAATAAATGGATCGTTAAAAACAACAATCAAATGATAATTTGCGGTCATACCCACCGACCTCGTTTTCCCGATCCGGGCGACATCCCTCATTTTAATGATGGAAGTTGTGTGCATCCAAACTCTATTATTGGTATCGAAATAATAGACCTTAAAATCTCCTTAATTAAATGGATTGAAAAAACGGATCCTAAATCACAAAAAAGAAAAATTGAAAAAGTAATTTTAGAAGGGCCAACAGCATTGGAAAAATTTTTATAACATTTTTACGATTCATTTTATACTAACAAATGTCTTCCCATTTAATTGTTTTTTTATATCTATAAAAACCTTAATTTTATCTTTCCTATGAAAAAATTATCACTTTCTACAAAAGTTCTCCTTGGTGTAATACTTGGTGTTTTTCTTGGCCTGTTTTTTGGTGAGGAGGTTGGCTGGCTTTCCATACCAGGAGATATATTTATTGGCTTATTACAAATGACGGTATTGCCATATATCATGTTTTCGTTAATTGTGAATATTGGTAGGTTATCAATGGAAACAGGGAAAAAAATCATTAAATATGGTTTGATATTTTTATTCTTACTCCTAAGCTTAGGTATATTTTATTTGATGATCTTGCCTCTAGCTTTTCCTCAATGGGGAAGTGGCAGTTTTTACAGTAGTGACTTTGTACAACAATCAAAGCCTTTTAATTTTGTGAAACTCTATATTCCGGCAAATCCTTTTGCATCCTTAAGTGATAATATTGTACCTGCAGTTGTTCTTTTTAGTATTTTTATTGGCCTAGGCGTAATGAAATTGCCAAATAAAGAGGCATTACTTAAACCTCTAGATGTATTGACAGATGGTTTAAATCAGGTAAATAAAATGATCGTGAAAATTACACCTATTGGTGTTTTTTGTATTGCTGCGGGTGTCGTAAGTAAATTAAGTTGGTCGGATCTAAGTAGATTACAAGGTTATTTGTTGGTTTATTTATTGGCGGTTATACTAATTACTTTTTTAATACTGCCCTACGTTATTTCTATTTTTACGCCTTATTCTACCAAAACGATTTTTAAAATTACCCGTTCTACTTTGATCACCATATTTGCAACAGGTAAAATTATTGTTGTATTTCCGCAATTGATAGAAAATATTAAAGAAATTCTGGAAACACAAAAAAATGTTACTAAAAAAATGCAAGATGAAGTGGATATAATTATGCCTTTGGCATATCCATTTCCAAATTTAGGTACTTTTATGATCTTTATATTTGTACCTTTTGCAGGGTGGTACACCGGTGAAGCTCTTGATTTTACAGATTACCCTATTTTTCTTAGTTCTACTTTATTGAGTAGTTTCGTTGCCCCAATTACTGGATTGCCTTTTAGTTTAGACCTATTAAAAATACCCCAAGAAACATTTCAATTGTTTGTTGTTTCTACTGTTTTAACTGATAGAATTAGAGTGGTTTTGGGAGCCTTTCATCTAATTACACTTACATTATTAACACTTTCTGCTGGTGCAGGGTTTTTACAATTCAAAAAAAGAAAATTTATTCAAGCCTTAATTGTTATTTCAATAACTAGTTTTGTTTCTATTTTTGGAATGCATAAACTACTTAAAAGAAGTATGCAAAACATACCTACCAATGAAGAAATAATTAACAGATTTGAATTGATTAGTCCACAACAAGATTTTGTTGTTCTAGAAAAACCCAAAAAGAACCCCAATAGAAAATGGAGAGGTGAAAATACTTTGAGCAGAATTAAAAGAAGAGATAAAATTAGAATAGGTTTTTATAAAAACTCTGTGCCTTTTTCATTTTTAAACAAGGATAGTTTATTGGTAGGTTACGGCATTAATTTAGCGCATCAATTGGCAAGTGACCTTGGGGTAAGCATTGAATTTGTACCGGTTAAACACGGACAATTAATAGCCGAAATGAAAAATGATTATTTTGACATTATAATGTCCGATATTTTTCTTTCTAGCAGATATGCAGAAGAAATTGAATTGTCAAAACCTTATTTAAATGTGTCTTTGGCCTTACTTACAAAAAAAGACAATATTCTTTTTGATGATTTTGATACTACTACTAAATTAGACACTTTTACCATTTCATATTTCGAACGCAAAGAAATAGCAAAAGAATTTCTGTCCTATTTCCCTAACGGTGGATCGTACCCTTTAAATAGTTACGATGAAATTTTTGAATTAAAAAAGAGAGATTCCATAAATTTAGATTCTATTCAATTAGATTCTGTCAAATTAAAAACTATCAAAATAGATGCACATTTAACAAGTGCAGAAAGGGCTGCGGCCTTAACTGTTTTTTATCCAGGGTATAAAGTTGTAAATCCATTACCATATCACTTGAGTAATGCTTTGGTGTTTCCAATTGCCAAAGATGAAGTTTGGCGACGTTATATCAACAATTGGATTGATTTTAGAACACAAGATGGTACTTTTCAACGTGTTTATGACCAGTGGATTCTTGGTAAAGAATTTAAAAAACAAGAGAGTAAATGGAGTATTTATGAGAATATAATCAAACCTAAATTCGCTACGCACAAGGATACTTTAAAAATAATTGAAAAGTAATTTTATACTAGATAAGTTAATATGGAAATAATAAATAAATTTTTAGATTTTGAAATCTTACACCTCGGTGATTACTCACTTAAAGTATATCATATTTTTTCTGTTTTATTAATTTTATTAATTACGAAAATCATTATTTGGGTTATTAATAAGGCTTTAAAAACTAAAAGATTAATAAAAATTGAAGATAATAACTCACATGCAATATTTCAAATTATTAGTTATATACTTTGGATTATTGCCACAACACTTATTTTAGAAACCATTGGTGTTAGGGTAACAGTATTAATTGCTGGTTCGGCTGCCTTATTGGTTGGCGTTGGTCTAGGCTTACAACAAACATTTAACGATGTTATTTCTGGCATTATTTTATTGATTGAAGGCACCACAAAAGTTGGAGATATTTTAGAAGTTGATGGAGATGTTGTTAAAATTCAAGATATAGGTTTGCGAACTTCTAAAGTACAGAATCGCAATAATATTTCTATTATTATTCCAAACTCTTTGATTACAACCAACAAAGTAATCAATTGGAGTCATCAATCTACCAAGAGTCGCTTTAAAGTAAATGTTGGTGTTGCATATGGTAGTGATGTTAACTTGGTAAAAAGAGTTTTAGAAGAAAGTGTTTTATTACATCCAAAAATTACTTATAAAAGGTCTGTTGAGGCTAGATTGGTTGATTTTGGTGATTCTTCTTTAAACTGGGAAATTTTCTTTTTTAGCAAAGACGCTTTTAGAATTGAGAAAATAAAAAGTGAAATTAGAATGAATATAAACAATAGTCTAATTGAAAATAACATTAATATTCCTTTCCCTCAAATGGATGTTTATATTAAATCCAACTCCGTTTCTAACGACCTCTAAACAAAATGAAAAACTTATCACTCTCAACAAAAATCTTGCTCGGTGTATTATTAGGTGTATTCCTAGGCCTTTTTTTTGGTGAAGAAGCTGGTTGGTTTTCTATACCTGGTTCTATTTTTATTGGCCTGCTACAAATGATGGTTTTACCATATATTATGTTTTTATTAATCGTAAACATTGGTAGGCTTTCTATGGAAACCGGTAAAGAAACTTTTCAATTGTTTATTGTTTCTACTGTGTTAACAGATAAAATTAGAATTACTCTAGGTGCATCTCAGCCTGTTTATGATCAAT
>CAYPHN010000104.1:0-2846 GCA_964410265.1 uncultured Flavobacteriaceae bacterium
GAGATAGACTTGTTTATTGAATATATATATATATATTCGTTAATTAAAATCCCCTTGTTATTAAAAAACTTATTAATTTAATTATTACTATTACTTTAATCATTTCTTGTGGAACCAAGGAAGATGTTGTTTATTTCAGCGGCATCAACAGCACTGATAATACTATTGGTTTAGATGGTTATTCACCTACTTACCACTATCAAGATGAATTAATTATAATTATTAATGCTATAGATCCGGAAGCCGCTAAACCGTTTAACCAAACCTCAGTTTCTTATTCAGATGATATTAGAAATAGCTTTGGAAGAGAAAGGATACAATCTTACATTGTAGATTCTAATGGTTATATCAACCTGCCTGTTTTAGGTGATTTCAAAATCGCCGGTTTGAATAGAGAACAGGCAACAAAAAAGTTAGCAGATAAATTGGTTGATTATATTAAAAACCCAATTGTTAATATTAGAACCGTAAATTATAAAGTGACTGTTTTGGGTGAGGTAAACAGGCCTGGAACGTATAATGCAATAAATGAACGAATAACACTTATTGAAGCAATAGGTTTAGCTGGAGATTTAACTATTTATGGTGAAAGAGAAAATGTTTTGGTTATTCAAGACTATGATGGTAAAAAAACTTATACACGTGTTAATTTGAAATCTAATGATTTGTTTAATTCACCTGTATATTATTTATCTCAAAATGATGTGGTATATGTAGAGCCTAATAAAACAAGAGCTAAAGGTGCAACAATTGGAGCAAATACAGCTGTTATTATCTCTAGTCTTGGTTTGCTTGTAACTGTAGCAACATTGATAGTAACCATTTCAAATAATCAAAATTAGAAAATAATTCAATATTTTACTTTTCAATGTATTTGATTTCGGTAGAAATGGTGGCAAATTGTCTAAACATTTCCATCACACCACAATATTTTTCAACCGATAAATTAATTGCTTTCTCTATCTTATCTTTTTTAAATGTTTCTCCATAAAAACGATACTCTATATGAACTTTATTATAAAATTTAGGATGTTCATCCGTTAAATTTGCGGTAACATCAATTTCAAGGTCATCTACTTCTGCTCTCATTTTTTTTAATAATGAAATAATATCCATACCTGTACACCCAGCTAATGATGTTAACATTAATGCTTTTGGCCTTAAACCTTGCCCTTCTCCTTCATCAGGGGCATCAATTTTTAAGTTGCCACCCAGACTTTCAGCATTGAATAACATTTTTTCTTGCCATTGAATTTTTATTTTGTTTTCCATAATATTAATTTAATTGGAGGATGGATATACTAAATATTTTACTTTAATAATTTTTAGAATCATAATCGATTAGCTCCGCACCCGTACCGTTCCCATCAGCATATTTAATTTTCCCTAAATGTATGGAAACACCTCGAGCTATATCGTTAGACAGAAGCATCGCACCGTCCATGTCAACATAATCTAACTCTGGAAGTAAATGAGCAATTGCTGAAATACCAACTGATGATTCGGTCATACAACCTACCATAGTTTTTAACTTTAATTCTTTGGCCTGTTTTAGCATTCTTCTTGCGGGAACTAATCCCCCGCATTTTACCAATTTAATATTTATTCCGTGGAATAAATTGTGACATTTGACTATGTCTGTTTCAACTTGACAACTTTCATCAGCAATAATGGGGAGAACAGAATTTATAAAAACCTTTTTAGAACCTTCAATATCTTTTGCTGCCAAAGGCTGTTCTAAAAATTCAACTCCCAGATCTTTTAAAGCTATCGCATTTTTTATTGTTTCATCAACCGACCATGCACAATTTGCATCAATTCTAAAAATAGCCGTTGTGTGTTTGCGCAACTCAGTTACTATAGCGATATCATCTTTGGTACCTAGTTTTATTTTATAAATAGGCCAAGGTGTTTCCTTCATTTTATAGACCATCTTTTCCATGGAATCAATTCCAATTGTATAATTAGATAAAGGATTCTTTTCGATATTATAACCCCATAAATCATATAATTTTACTCCCTTTTTTTTAGCATATAAATCGTTGTAAGCCAAATCTAATGCGCATAATGCGAACATATCATCCTTTAATAAAGGAAACATTTTATCCCAAAATTGAACAGGATTAACAGCCAAGGTCAACTCAATTGTTTTTCTACAAGACAACAAGTCACTTACCATATTATCAAGGGTTTTATGGTAGTATGGGTTTTCTGAAGCTTCTCCAAAACCAGAATGTTTACCCTCTTTCAATTCAACGATCATCGTAGGTTTTGAATCATAGGATTGCCTTGAAATGGTAAAAGTGTGTTTTAAGGCTAGTTTATATGTTCTGATAATTAATTGCATGTTTGTGCTTTTTTATGCCGTAAATTTAAATATATTTGGGATAAATAGGGTCTAAACCGAATAATTTTTTAAATTATTTCATTTACATACAACGCAGCCAAAACAGCTCCGTCCATATAACCACCATACTTGGTTGAAGTTTCGGTACCCGATAAAAACAATTTACCCTGCATAAATGATTTTTGATAAACAGCATTACCATTATTTTGATGGGGCAATACATAATTTGTATGTGGTTTGAATACCAATTCGTCAAACTGCCAAAATTTTTCATGATAGTCCAAGTAATTCTTAGCTTTATTACCAAGCAAATTTATCAATTGAGAAATTACTTGATTTTTTCTTTCTTCTTTTGAAATGTTGATGGATGATCCATTTAAAAACCCTTTTAAAGCAAAACTCTTTTCATTAAATCCTGAATGGTCATATTGTTCTTGAATTATATTTACATTGCTAAAAATAGTTCCAGAATAACCTTTTTTCTTCCAAAATGGTTGTT
>CAYPHN010000104.1:2878-10507 GCA_964410265.1 uncultured Flavobacteriaceae bacterium
ACTTGATTGATTCCCCCATCCATGTATGGGTTTTGTTAAAAACACTTATTTCTTCTTGCAAAAAATTTGGAATAAACTCTATTGAATTTATCAATAAATTTGGCGGTAGTGTTGTAACTACCTTATTGGCTTTATACAATTTATCTTGATCACTTAGAATAATCAATTCATCACCTTTATCGGTTATTTTTATTATTTTGTTGTTTAGCTCAATTTGTTTATCATCTAATTTATCAGCCAGTTTATTGATTAATTGATTGGTTCCGTCAATAATTCTATAAGAAGGCTCTTCTTCATTAGCCGGAATTTCAAATCTTTGTGGAGCTGTCATGACATCCGTTTCAAATAAGGACACCCCTTTAGTAAATTGTTTAAAATATTTCAGATTAAGTTCTAATAATAAATTTTTTAAGTGCACATGGTGATCCCCAAACCAGGTTGCACCCATTTCAATTTTAGTATTATTAATACCATTTATCGTTTGAATTCTCCCTCCAATTTTATTGTCCGCTTCTAAAATAAGCGCATTTATATTTCTTTTCTTTAATAAATAGGCCAGTGTTAATCCGGTTAAGCCAGCGCCAATAATTATAATTTTATCTTGCATAACTACACTTTCTTTCCACCAACAACAATAACAAATTCGCCCCTAGGTGCTTTGATCTCAAAATGAGCAAGTACTTCTTTCATAGTACCTCTTATAGTTTCTTCGTAAAGTTTTGAAATTTCTCTTGATACAGAAACAGATCTTCCTTTACCAAAATACTCCAAAAAATGATGCAAGGTTTTTAATAATTTATGAGGAGATTCATAAAAAATCATGGTACGGGTTTCTTCTGCTAAAAACATTAAGCGAGTTTGTCGGCCTTTTTTTATCGGTAAAAATCCCTCAAAAATAAATTTATCATTTGGCAATCCGGAGTTAACCAAAGCAGGAACAAAAGCTGTTGCTCCGGGTAAACATACAATTTCTATATTATTTTCAATACATGCTCTGGTAATTAAAAACCCAGGATCAGAAATAGCGGGTGTTCCCGCATCAGAAATTAATGCAATGCTCTCTCCGTTATTTAATTTATTGATAAATCTTTCTAGCATTTTATGCTCATTATGCATATGATAGGATTGCATTGTTGTAGAAATATCAAAATGTTTTAATAATTTACCAGATGTACGAGTATCTTCAGCAAGAATTAAATCTACTTCTTTTAATACTTCAACAGCACGAAAAGTCATATCGCCTAAATTTCCAATAGGTGTAGGAACCAAATATAGTTTTGACATTTTATTTTGGAATAATTTATTTGTAAAGTTACAAAGATAATATGACTGACATCAAACCAGTCTCTATAAACAAATTGTCAAATTTTAGAATTGGCTTGTGTTTTTTTTCTTGTAAAATAAGAGGTCAAAAGCATTATCATAAAAATTGTAGGAAAAGGGTCAATTTCACCAATCATAATATGAGCAAAAAAAGCCAGAATAAAATTGAAAAAAAATCCGGCATAAGCCAATTCTATTACAAACTTATTTTTATTGTATAAAATAACTATAGATCCAATTATTTTTGCAAAAGCCAAGGGATAAATCAAATAAATTGGGTAACCATAACTATTAAAATAAATGACTAATTTTTCATAAAAGATTATATACGAAAACCCTATCAATATCAATAAACTAAATAAAATCAGAGTAGTAATCCGGTAAATTGTTTTATGATTCATTATAAATTTTAATTCTTTTATAAAAATACATTTAAATCATTATAACTCTCTACTATTTTATTAAATTTGCAGCTTCAAATTTGAAGAAGTTTTATTTTAAGAAATAAAAAAAATGTATAGAAGTCACACCAACGGAGAATTAAGATTAGAAAATGTAAATCAAGAAGTTACCTTATCGGGATGGGTACAAAAAGTACGCGATAAAGGATTTATGATTTGGGTTGATTTGCGTGACAGATACGGAATTACGCAGTTGATTTTTGATGAAGAGCGAACCGATAAATCAATAATGGAAATGGCAAAAACTCTTGGTAGAGAATTTGTTATTCAAGTAAGCGGTAAAGTTATTGAACGTGAAGCAAAGAATATAAATATTGCTACAGGTGAAATTGAAATTTTGGTTTCAGAATTAAAGATATTAAATGCATCAAAAACTCCACCTTTTACCATTGAAAATGAAACAGATGGTGGAGATGAATTAAGAATGAAGTATCGTTATTTAGATATTAGAAGAAATCCAGTACGTGAGAATTTAATTTTTCGTTCTAAAGTTACGATGGAAGTTAGAAATTATTTAAGTAATCAAGGTTTTATTGATGTGGAAACACCATATTTAATAAAATCAACTCCAGAAGGAGCGAGAGATTTTGTGGTTCCTTCTCGTATGAATGCAGGTCAGTTTTATGCCTTACCACAATCTCCTCAAACTTTCAAACAATTGTTAATGATAGGAGGATTGGATAAGTATTATCAAATAGTAAAATGCTTTAGAGATGAAGACCTTAGGGCCGACCGTCAGCCCGAATTTACACAAATTGACTGTGAAATGGCTTTTGTGGAGCAAGAAGATATTTTAAACGTTTTTGAAGGCTTGACAAAACATTTATTAAAAGTAATTAAAGGTGTTGCAGTTGATAAATTTCCTAGAATGTCCTATGATTATGCTATGAGAACTTATGGTAATGACAAGCCAGATATTCGATTTGATATGAAATTTGGTGAGCTGAACGATATCGCTCAAAATAAAGGTTTTGGCGTTTTTGATACCCAAGAACTGGTAGTGGGTATTTCGGTTCCTGGGTGTGCCAATTACACGCGTAAACAAACAGATAAATTAATTGATTTTGTTAAAAAACCTCAGGTAGGTGCCAAAGGATTGATTTGGGCAAAATACAATGAAGATGGTAGTTTTAAATCATCCGTTGATAAATTTTTTAATCAAGATGATCTAGCCGCTTGGGCGGAAAGACTTGGTGCCAATAAAGGAGATTTGATGTTGATTATGGCAGGTGATGCTGTTAAAACCAGAACCCAGTTGGGTGTATTGCGAATGGAAATGGCAGAAACACTTGGTTTGAGAAACCCTAAGGAGTTTGCACCACTTTGGGTAGTTGATTTTCCGCTTTTAGAGTGGGATGAAGAAACACAAAGATACCACGCAATGCACCACCCGTTTACTTCACCAAAACCTGAAGATATGCATATGCTTGAAACTGATCCGGGGAAAGTTAGAGCCAATGCCTATGATATGGTATTGAATGGTAATGAAATTGGTGGTGGTTCTATTAGAATTTTTGACAAAGAAACACAGTCAAGAATGTTCGATTTACTTGGTTTTACCAAAGAAGAAGCCGAAAATCAATTCGATTTTTTAATGAATGCCTTTGAATATGGAGCACCTCCACACGGCGGATTAGCTTTTGGCTTAGACAGATTGGTTGCCATTTTAGGCGGACAAGAAACCATACGTGATTTTATTGCTTTTCCAAAAAATAATTCAGGGAGAGACGTTATGATTGATGCCCCGGCTTTAATTGATAATACGCAATTGAAAGAATTAAATTTAAAATTAGATTTATAAGCATCTAAAAAAAAATGTAATTTTTTTTTAGAGTTTTTAACTAGCTATTTTTTAGTAAATCTTATCAAGGTTTCTTTAATATATTCTTTTGCTTCCATAGTATTTTGAATATTTTTTTTATGAATCGCATCATTAAAAGATCCAATAACACAGAATGAAATAAATAGGATATCTTTCTTGATTGATACATCATTATAATAGTCAACAATATTATAATGAACTTCTATATTTCGTTCATCATAAGATATTCGAACTGTTTCTTTAATCCATTTGTCAATTTTTAAAATAAAATTACTTTAATCATTAATAAACAATCTCATTTCTGCTTTAAATTCGTCTAATAATGAGCCTTTAGGGAGTAATTCAAAATTCTTTTCTAACGTATCACCCAAAATTCTTTCTCCAACTTTTAATTCTCCTATTCCAATATTTTTCATTTCTGTTTCATCTAAACTATATGCATTATCTCTAAAAAAACTATTTCTTAAGGCATTATACAATAAGAGTCTATAATCTGAAAAAAAATTAGATCGAATTCGGATACTTTTCTTTGCAAAATCTATAAACTCATCAGGGTCTTTAAAGTAAGGTTCTAAACATTCGATCCATAAAGATTTAAAATTAAATTTATAATTTTCTAACATATATTCAGAAATTAATGCATTACTATTTGCTATATGATTAAAAAATGTGTTTTGTGATTTTATCTTTTTCTTGTAATTCAAACTTTCACTAATCATAGAATTTCTAATGCCATCTAATTTAAAAACAAAATCTTTTGATTTTTGAATTATAGAAGATTTGTGATAGTTAAAGTGATAATCCGTTAGGGTAGATTCTTTAGATATTCTTGTAAAAAATAAATCTTCATCAGATAAATACTTAATTGAGAAAGTCTTTAAATACCGTTTAAATTCTATAAATGATATTTGAGCTCTATTATAAGCTTCTATAAATGATTTAGTGGGAAATTTGAATGAATCAAAATGATCAATATCCTCAGTAAAATATTCTATCGGAACAATTGCATTACAAGTAGAATCTTTAGCGTTCAAATCTTTAAAAATCTCATTTTCTGTATGAAATAACTCTGTTCTTGAGTAGTACATATATTTTTTTTCATCAAGCAAACTATCATCAGTTTTATAAAATTTTAAAAAACTATTAAGAAATGGGTTATAAAATTTAACTCCAAAAATTTCTATTGGTCTTGATTCAAATCTTATTCCTTCCACTTTAAAGATAAAATAACCTTTATTTTTTTTATTGACTAAAAAGTATTTGAGGTAATTTATTCTATCTTCTAAGGTTATCAACTTATATTGATCTTCAACATACTTTTCCCAATCTTTGAATGTTTCAAAATCAATATCCTTTTTTTTATATTTATATTTGAATTTATTACTTGGATGAAAAATTATATTGCTCAATAAGCCATTAATAAATTTTAAAGAATACCCTTTAAGGATTAGAATATCAATAATTGAATTACATAAAAATTTTAAATCTTTTCTAGTAGTATCATTTAAATCCTTATTGCTAAGGATTATTTTTAATAACTTTTTGATTATAATTTTTGAATATTCTCCAATTTTAAAATAATCTTTCTTTATAGTTTTTATACTTTGTAATAAATCATGCCTATTTTGACTATCAAAATTATCAATATCTGTTTTTAATTCTTTAATTGTTTCTTTCAGTACAGGATTTGTTCTTAAAATTAAATTTTTTTGTTTAAAATACAAATGATGATTGCAATATTTAGCTAACTTTTTAGAGTTAATACCATTATTCCATTCTAAATGTTTTTCAATTTTATTTAACAGTGAAATTTGTGAAGTGAATTTTGGTTCATCAACTAAAATTAAATCGCGGTTAATGGTAAATAAAAAATCCCAAAAGTGCCAAAAATATTCAACTTTGGAATTAGTTATATTATCTTTAGAAATAGAACATGATAATTTATAAAATCTCATTTTTTTATAAAGGTAGGGTGCTATTAAGTATAAAAATAGTTGCTATCTATTTTTTATGAACAAAATAGAATTACTATTTAAATAATTCTGTTTGGTTTTATTGAAATGTTTTATTTACCTTGTTATAAGGTAATTAATATATCGTGAAAGATAAAATACGAAAAAAACTTAATGAATTAGAAGCGACTGCAATTTGTGGTAATGATATTAGTTCATCCGTTTTATATGTTTCAGCATTATCCATTGCCTTTGCCGGACAATATGCCTGGATTACCTTATTAATAGTTTCCTTAGTTCTATTTTTGTTTAGAAAAATTTATGGAGAAGTTGTTGGGGCATTACCTTTAAATGGAGGTGCTTATAATGCCTTATTAAATACAACAAGCAAGTCAGTAGCTTCAACAGCCGCAACACTTACCATATTGTCTTATATGGCCACTGCTGTTATTTCTGCAAATGAGGCGATTCATTACTTACATCATATTATTCCATCTATGCCAATAATAGTTGCTACTATTATTTTATTAAGTGTCTTTGCAATACTTGCAATTGGTGGTATTACTGAGTCAGCTAAAGTTGCAATTGGCATTTTTCTTTTTCATTTATTATCCTTGCTTATTTTAAGCGGATTTATAATTTTCTTTTTAACTGAAAATGGGTTGGGAACTTTTTTTGAAAACTGGAGTTTTCCTGTAAAAGAAGGAGGTATATTAACGGCTATATTTTTCGGGTTTGCTGTTTCCATGTTGGGCGTATCTGGTTTTGAAAGTTCTGCAAACTTTGTAGAAGAACAAAAAAAAGGAGTATTTCCTAAAACCTTAAGAAACATGTGGGTTATTGTAAGCATCATAAATCCCTTAATGGCGGTATTTGCATTGGCTTTATTTGCAATGCCTTTACTACAAAGTGATAGTTATCAGAATATATTATTGGTAGAAATGGCAAACCACGTAGGGGGAAAATGGGTTGCGATTATCATATCTATTGACGCTTTTTTGGTGTTGAGTGGAGCTGTTTTGACTAGTTTTGTTGGCGTTACCGGATTGTTAGAAAGAATGACATTAGATAGAATTCTACCTCAATATTTTTTAAAGAAAAATAAAAGAGGAAGCTCTTACCGTATCATTTTAGTCTTCTTTTTCTTGGCGGTTTCAGTGCTTTTAATCACAAAAGGGAATGTGACTTTACTGGCAGGAGTTTACACTATTTCTTTTTTATCAGTTATGGCTTTATTTGCTATTGGTAATATATTATTAAAGGTGAGAAGAAAAAAATTACCAAGACCGGAAAAAGCCTCATGGGTTTCTGTTTTTATTGCTATAATTGCGGTTGTATTTGCCTTATCCGGAAATATATTAATGACACCAAAAGATAATAATCCGAGTAATTTGGCTGTCTTTCTTGACTATTTTATTCCGTTTATCATTTTCATCATTATTATGTTGAATAGAACATTATTGTTGAAGTTTTTACTGAGAATTATACATTATATGTTTGATCCATTACGAAAATTTGTTTTTAGTACCGATAAAACAATACTCAATTTTATTGATAAAATAAACCAACAGGAATTTGTTTTTTTTACAAAAGGAGATAGAATTGCCACCTTGAATAAGGTAATGCTTTATATTAGGAAAAATGAACATACCAAAAAAATTAAAATTGTTCATGTTTTAAAAGACACGGAATTAATTGATAATAAATTATCTATGCAAATAGATTTTTTAAATGAAGAATATCCTGAAATCAATATTGAATTTGTCGTAGAAAAAGGTAATTTTGACCCGGCTTTGATAAAGAAATTATCTAAGAGGTGGAATATTCCAATTAATTTTATGTTTATTGGATCTCCTGGTGATAAATTTCCCTATAAAATCGAAGAATTAGGTGGGGTTAGATTAATTATTTAATATAATAGATGCAAAACACAAAAGTATTATTTACTAAATTTTTAAAGTGGAAATACAAGCATATTTCTAACCAACAGTTTATAAACATTGCAAGTGCGATTATTGGTTTATTAGCGGGTTTAGGTGCGGTTACTTTAAAAAATTTAACACATCTAATT
>CAYPHN010000105.1:0-10497 GCA_964410265.1 uncultured Flavobacteriaceae bacterium
TAAGTTGTTTGACCTATGAAGCCCAGCGCTCTTGGCGCAGGGTAGTTCACAATTATGAAAATAAATAAAAAACAGTTAGAAATATATGGTGTAAATTCTTTATCTTTGAGAGAAGAAAAGGAAACAAACGGAGGTATTATTGGTCTGATGATATCTGTATTTTGGTTAGGGGTGACATATGGATATGTTAAAGAAAAGTTTAATTCAGGAGAATGGAGTCTTTAAATTTTAAAAAAAATAATAGATTAGTTAATATAATAGTATTTGTTTTTATTATATCATTAATAATTGCAGTTTTTGTATTTGAAAAAGCTGAATTAATAGGTAAAGCATTGGCACATTAAATACTTTTTGTTTTAAACTAATTAATTGACTAGGTACCTAATGAATCTTTAAAGATTCATTAGGTATTTTTTGCTTTTATGTGATAGTTTTTTTAAAATATCTCCACTACATATTTATTCAAAATCTATGAAACTAGAACAAATCATTTTTTATTAATGAATTAAGTTTGGAGCAGTTATTATTGACTATTTAATTACAATAATAATCTTAATGACTTTGGATCGGCTAATGTAGGAAATAATATCCCCGCTTGTTCGCGATTGTATCGCGTTCCTCTACATACTTCTTCGCTACCACCGAGAAATTTGCCAAGCAATTTAGTGGCAATCTCTTAAATAGAATACTATTTGCAAGACAAAATAAATGTTTAACTTTAAATTTTATGCTATTAATTTTTATTAAAAATCTTTTAATATTTCCTTTGCTTTTGCTGTAATATTAATAATTGGTGTAGGCATGAACCTAATTATTAGAGGTTTCTATTCAAATTTGTTGGTGGAGTTGTTAGGAGTTACTTTAGGGTATATACTTTGTGTGCTATATACAAAGTTATCAGAAAGAAAAAAGGGATAACAAATTTACATATATCTTAAATCGCGTTCCTCTACTTACATTCACAACTTTCCCATGGCCTTACAAATCCTTTTACGTGGTACAACTAATTAAAAGGTACAAGTATAAACCAAAAACAATTCTTATTTTTGATTTATGAGTAGAAACTACAAGTTTAATAATCCTGAAGCGGCTTATTTTGTGAGTTTTGCTGTGGTAGAATGGTTAGATGTTTTGACCTACCATTTTCGTTAGGAATCATAAGGTATAATTTAGAACCTTAGGGTATAGCATGGTGTTGTTTTTATTTTCAAATTTGTGTGAGGAGATTTTCCAAAAAAAATGGTTAAAACGAAAATTTTTAAAAAAGTGATTTATTCAAATATAGGCTGGGAAAGAGTTTTATTAATAATATTTCCATATATTTTTATAGTTGGTAGCTTTCAACTTATGGGTATGCTCATCATGGGGGTTGATTTTAATGAATATGATCCCGCTACAGAAACTTCTAACAACATTTAATTATTGGTTTTTTTGACATGTTGGGTATATTTTCCTTGCTCTGGATTTTTATGAAGTATGTGGATAAAGAAAAATTTATAAACCTTGGTTTTCAAATCAAAAACAGATTAAAAGAATTTAATTATGGTATTGTAATAGGTGTTTTAATAATGGTTGTTGGATATCTATTACTTATTTTTATGGATCAAATTATATTTTAAAAAGCAATTTTCAGTCCAAAAGAGATTATATTATCCATATTAATTTACGCAATCGTTGCCATTGTTGAAGAAGTATTGTTTCGAGGTTATGTTTTAAGAAATTTGATGATTTCGTTTGACAAATATGTTGCGTTAATTATTTCATCACTTCTTTTTTCTTTGATGCATTGGTTTAACCCTAATATTGATCTTTTTGGCTTTATTGATTTATTTTTAGCCGGAATACTCTTAGGAATATCGTATGTTTATACTAAAAATTTATGGTTTCCTATCGCTTTACATTTTAGTTGGAATTTGACCCAGTCGTTTTTAGGTTTTAATGTAAGCGGACAAGACGCTTACTCTATTATAGAATTCACAATACCTGAGAATAACTTATTAAATGGTGGCGATTTTGGTTTTGAGGGATCCATATTTTCCATTATTGCACAAATTGTATTTATAATTATAATCGTAAATTATTTTAATAAAAGTTTAAAGAATAGCTCGAACTAATATGGCAACCTATGTTTAAAACCACCCAATTTCGCTAGGAAGCATAGGGTATAATTTAGAACTTTTGGGTATAACATGGTGTTGATTTTATTTTCAAATTTGTAGAAGGTTTCTTTTTTAATAATTCTTATATTAGTAGATAAGCATAAACCTATTTAAAAAATAAATTTATGTCAAAATTTTATATCTTTTTATATTTTATAATTGGTGCATCTGCACTATTCGATTTTTTTAGCACCATTCTAGGATATAACAGTTCTGATGATTATAGTGTATTAAGTTTTGAATCATCAAAATTGGGTTATCTAATTTTCAAATTTATATTAGGTGGGATATTGATTACAGCAGGGTTTCTAGAAATTAAAAAAGGTAAGTCAAAAAAGAAATAAGTAATTTTTTTATTCTAAGGGATAATTAAACACATAAATTATTTAACAAATGATCTTAATAAAAAAACTAAGTTTAATATTCATAATATTAATATTTTCTGCTTATCAGAGTGATAAAAGTAAAAATAAACCAAAAAAATTGGTTGATAATAGTATTCAAGAAAATCATAAAATAATTATTACTGGAAAGTCAGATGATAGTTTAGCCCTTAGATATATTAATTTAATGAATAGCGCATATTTATTTGGCAAAGACTACAAGCATACCAAAAGAAGTTTTTTTAAAGATTCTATTTACATTGAAGTAGATTCCATATTTAAGCCCCAATCTTTCGAGTTTGTTACTGGGGGAGATTCAACTTTTTATAGGTCGCAAATTTATTTTGCACCTGGTGACTTGATTTCGTTTGAAATTGAAGATAAAGAACTATTATTTAAAGGCAAAAATGCAGCCTTTAATAATTTTTTTATTGACTTAGAAAAAAAAACATCACAATATAAAAATAATCCATATAAAGGAGATGCTTATGATTATAAGAAAAGGGTAAAAAATATATATAATGAAAAAGTTTTATTTTTCAATGAATATTCAAATCAATATAAAATTTCTTCTACCCGGCAAGTTAATCTAATCAAAGATCTTCTAAAATTTGATTATTTAAATAATCTTATTAGTCCAAGAGCCATTTATGTAAAAAGAGCTAACTGGTATGTAAACACCACAGATGGTTTAACCTCTATATTAAATACTGAGTTTGCAAACCAAGAACAATTATTTGATATAAATGACTATTTAGATGGTACAACAATTAGCGATTTTCAAAGACCTGATTTATTAGCTAATTCAACTTTATTCAAAGATAGTTTCGATGCTTTTATTAGATTCTATTTTGCAAATAATAATAATTTAAATTACTCTAGTGAAGATTTTTTGGCCCAAAAAGACTTTATTCAAAAAAATTTTGAAGGTGATTTAGAGTATTATGCCATTGCGAGAATGATAAGAGAGTATAATATACGAGGTTTTGGTTATAGTACTAAAAATATTGATATTCTAAAAAACACGATTAAAGAATACGACTCTGTTTTTTCTAAAAAGCCTTCCTATAAAGAAAAAATGGATGAATATTTGGATATGAATTAAACAATTTTAATTTTAAACTTAGCAGAGATGCTTTAAATTCAAAATTGATAAACCCTTTAGGAGATACCATTACGCTAGGTGAGGTATTTAAAAGAACAACCCAAAAAATTAAGGTTATTGATTTTTGGGCAAGTTGGTGCCCACCTTGTATTACAGAAATAAAAAAGCAAGAGTTTTTAAATACCGAAAACCAATATTATTTAGTAGGAGGTCAAAATTCAAGCTTAGGAAAATCTTTAAAAGTTAGTGGAATACCGAGATATGTGATTTTTGATAAACAGGGAAAGATAATATTAGACCATGCACCTAGACCTTCGGATAGTATTGTTTTTAAAAGAGCAATTGATGATATTAATTTAAAGAGTGGTATAAATTAAACTTAAATATATTAATTTAAGGGAATAATAATATTTTTAATGATGAAAAACAAATTATTGTACAAATACAAAGATTCAAATTTTTTGCGTATCTCTTTTTTATTATGCTTTTTAGCTTTTGTATCTTCTTCTTTTTCACAAAGTAAAAATTTAAATATTGCTCACGATAAGGTTTACATTCATTTTGATAAACCAAACTACTATGCAGGTGAAGATATATGGTTTAAAACCTATTTGGTCAATGCCCTTACACATCGCACAGAAACTACTAGTAAAATAGTTTATGTTGAATTAATTAATCCTAAAAATGAAATAATTGATACGAAAACTATCAAGATTAATGAAAGTGATGGGGCCAGTGATTTTAAGCTTTCAACTGACTTAGTGAGCGGTGAATATACGGTTAGAGCCTACACAAACTTTATGCGGAATTTTGACCATTCTTATTTTTTTAGAAAACAGGTTTACATCAAAAATATAAAATCAGAAGGTACAACAGACAAAGTTGTAGCTTCAAAAAGTGCAGAGATAGCAAAATCCGATATACAATTTTTTCCAGAAGGAGGTTATTTAGTTAATGGTCTTTTAAATAAGATAGGATTTAAAGTTCTTGGTGTAGATGGAAATGGAATCGATATGGAGGGTATAATTACCGATAATACAGGCGAATATATTTTAAAAATTAAAACTTCTAAATTTGGGTTGGGGAAATTTGTATTTATTCCTGAAAAGAATAAAAAATACAATGTCGTTTTTAATTTTAGAGGTAAAAAAATAACATACGAACTACCTGTAGCCATTGATAAGGGAATAGTAATGCAGGTATTAGATCGCGATAATTATTATAGTGTTTATATACGATCTTCGCTTGATAAAGGCTTAAATAATTTTAAATTAATCGGTGCACAAAGAGCCGGAATTATTTTTAAAACTAAAATATCAGGTAATAAGTCTAAGGCTTTGATTAAAGTGCCAAAAAACATTTTGGAACAAGGAATTGTTCAATTTACATTGTTTGATAGTAAAAATGAACCTTTACGTGAACGATTATCATTTTATGAAACTAGTGAGGCAAATGTTAAGATAGATATTAGGCCTTCTAAACAAGAATATGGAAAAAGAGAATTGGTAGAACTGGAAATTTCATTAGATACCACTTTACAACAAAAATTACAAACCAATATGTCAATTGCTATAACAGATATATCAGCTGTTAAACCAGATCCATTTGGTTTAGAAATAAAATCACAACTTTTATTACAATCTGAACTCAAAGGAAATATAGAAAATCCGGGTTATTATTTTAATTCAGATGATCCCGATCGAAAAAGCAATTTAGATGTATTAATGATGACACAAGGGTGGAGACAATTCATTATTCATGATACATTAAATAGCCAATCAAAACCAATCTTTGCTGCAGAAACCGATATTAGTTTAAGTGGTAGTATAAAAAACTTTTACAATCATAAGAAATCAGCTATAGCTGAAGTTTCACTTTCTTATCGAAACAAGAAAGAATTTGCACAAGAAGTTATAATGACAAACAAAAAGGGGCAGTTTGTTTTTAAAAACTTAAATTTCTTAGATTCAACTTATATTATTATACAAGCCCAAAAAATAAAAAAAGAGAAACATGGTAAAAAGGTTAAAGCCCCAAATATGAATTTTTATATTGAAATGGATACTTTTATTGCTCCTAAAGTTGCTTTGACAAAAAAAATAAACGATGCCAAATCTTCAAAAGAGATGATTAAAATATCACCTGAAAAAACGGAGTACCTTGAATCTTTATATAAATTCCAAAAAGGAACTGTTAAATTAAATGAAGTAGTTCTTGAGACGTATGTTTCAGATCGAAATACCATGTACAATAAAAAGAGGTTGCTGTATAAAAACGCATCGCAAACAATAGATTTTAAAAACCTTTCAGTATTACCAACCGATAATGCGCTTACGGCACTTTATGGTAGAGTACCAGGTTATTCCTCAAGTGGTGTTTTAAGAGCAGTGAGTACCATGTTAGGCAGTAATAAACCGCTCTATCTATTAGATGGAATGCCTGTGGATAGTTCAGCGATTACTTCAATACTGATTTCTGAAATTGATTTTGTAGATATTTTAAAAGGTCCAAGAGCAGCAATTTATGGTTCAAGAGCAGCAAATGGTGTGATAGCTGTTTATACGCTAATTGGTACCGAAAGATCAAATACAAATGAAAATTACAAAAGAAGAGGTATTATAAATTTCGTACATCCGGGGTATAGCCTTGCAAGAAAATTTTATGAACCCATTTATAAAACTCAAAAAACGGAAAATGATAAATTTGATTATAGGTCAACAATGTATTGGAATCCAACAATTAAATTGGACGAAAATGGTAAAACTAGAGTTTCTTTTTATACTTCGGATGTAATATCACCTTACCAAGTTATACTAGAAGGAATAACATTAGATGGGCAAATTTTAAAGACTGAAATATTATTAAACAAGTAATAATTGCGTTTAGTTTTATACCAGAAACGCCTAGGTATTTAATCGGAAAGAATTGCTCGAGGTCTGACTCGCCAGTTGGTAGACTCTACCTAAGGGGTAGTTGGTTTCAAGATATGTTTAATCAAAAAATCACAAAAACGAACACGATAAAGAAAATGTTAATATTAACAGGAAACTTGAATTATTCTTACCAATAATCATAAAATTACATCTTAATAATTCTTCCTAATGAATAGGTATACTTATTACAAAATCTGACTATAAAAATTTCAACCCCAACAATTTCTTTTGATCCAAATTTTGATTGAATAATATTTTAATTGAAGTTAAATATAACATACAAAAAACCCTTAACAAACAATATGTTAAGGGTTTAAATGTGGTACCTCCAAGAATCGAACTAGGGACACATGGATTTTCAGTCCATTGCTCTACCAACTGAGCTAAGGTACCATCGCTTTAAGCGGGTGCAAATATAATTTTATTTTATTTACTAATCAAAACTTTTTCCTTAAAAAATCTGTTGTATTTTTGTTTTTTATTTTTCAACATAATGAATCTAGTAATTGACATTGGCAATTCGCAAATAAAAACAGCTGTATTTAAGGACGATATAATAATTGATAAAGAAATATTTTCAAAAAAAGACCTTTATTATAGACTGGTAAATATTTCTGTGAAACACAAAATATCGTATGCTATTCTTTCTAGTGTGGGTAAAATAGATGATTCTGTATTTAAAAAAATTCAAAACCTTTTCCATTTGGTTGTTTTAAACGCAAATACTAAACTTCCTTTTAAGAATAAATACGAAACACCCCAAACCTTAGGAGTGGATAGAATTGCCCTAATTGCTGCAGCGGTAAATCAGTACCCTAATACAAATGTTTTAGTTATTGATGCTGGTTCATGTATAACTTATGATTTTGTGGATGATAAAAAAGATTATTTTGGCGGTGCAATTTCACCAGGTATTACAATGCGATATAAAGCTTTAAACTTTAATACAGCAAATTTACCTCAATTATCAATAAGTGAAACTATTCCAAATAAGGGAACCTCCACTGAAAAAGCCATACATTTAGGAGTATTAAAAGGAATAATATTTGAGATAGAAGGAGTAATTCGGCAATATAAAGCAGAAAATCAAAAATTAACAGTCATTTTAACAGGAGGAGACATTATTTTCTTGGCAAGAAACATAAAAAGCACCATATTTGCCAATCCAATTTTTTTACTGGAGGGATTGAACAGTATTTTGAGACATAATATATACGAATGATAAAGAAAATAATACTATTTACTTTTCTTATAATGACAAGTATAAGTATTGCACAACAAACAAGCTCTTCGCCATATTCTTTTTTTGGGATTGGTGATCAAGCCAAACTTAAAACTGTTGAAGAAATAGGAATGGGTCTTATGGGAGGTGCGTTAAATAGCGAATATCAATTAAGTTTTACCAACCCAGCTTCTTATGGTGCATTAACTTGGACAACATATGTGTTTTCTGGGGGGAATAAGACAATAACAATTGATGATAATACAGAAAAACAAACCAGTTCGGCAGCATCTTTAACTTATTTGGCAATGGGTATTCCAATAAGAGGTAATCAGGGTATTGCCTTTGGATTACAATTAAATACGGCTGTTGGTTATTCCTTATTAGATCAAAAATTTGAAGATGAAATCTTGGTTCAAGATAATTTATTAAAAGGTAATGGAGGTACTAACAGAGTCTTTTTTGGCTATGGTTATCGTTTCCCTTTTAATTTAAATGTAGGTATTGAAACAGCTTATGTTTTTGGAGGTATTGAAAATAGCATATTAAATAGAAGACTTAATGTATTGTTAGCTACCAAACTTAGAACAGAATCGTATGTTAAAGGATTTTCGTATAAATTGGGTGCTCAATATAGCAAGAAAATAACGGATAATTTAAAATTAAAGCTTGGTTTATCTGCTGAAATAGGTCATGAATTGAATGAAAAAGGAACGGAACAGTTAATTTCGTTGGTGAATATTGGTAATGAAACAGAGTTGCCTGTAGATACACTTTCGAGTGTAGATTATAATTCAAAAATAAAGTCTCCTTTAAAAACAACTTTAAGCGCAGGTATTGGGAAAGACAATAAATGGTTTATTGGAGCAGATTACACTTTTCAAGATGCACTAGAATTTACAGGAGGCATTTATGACGACATCACGGTATACCGATATAAAAATTCAAGTTTAATCTCTTTCGGGGGTTTTTATACGCCAAAATTTAATTCTATTTCAAGTTATTGGAACAGAATTACTTATAGAGCAGGAGTAAATTATAAAAAACTTGGATTGGTAATTAATGATACCGATATTAATGAATATGGCATGTCTTTTGGTATAAGTTTACCAATGGGACTAAGAATATCAAATATTAATTTAGGCTTTGAGTTGGGTCAAAGAGGTACAACAGAAAATAATTTGATTAAAGAAAATTTTTATACATTTAGACTAAGTTTATCTTTAAATGACAAATGGTTTAAAAAACAAAAAATATATTAACAAACAGAAATCTTAAATATGAAAACAAAAAAGACGATAAGTGTAATTGGAATGTTTCTTTTTTTAGGAGCAACTTTTTCAGTTAATGCACAAGATGATAAATACGGTAGTGATCCTGAGAAATGTAAAATGAACATGTCTCTTTTTCATGAAGCTGTTAAAATGAAAAATTATAGTGCCGCTATAGACCCTTGGGAATGGTGTTTTGTAAATACACCAAGAGCCTCCAAAATGATATATAGTGATGGACTTAAAATATATGAATCTCAATACAATGCCGCTGCTGGGTTAATGAAGGTCAATAAAGGTCAAAAAATAAAAACAACAGATGATATCAGAAAAGTTGGTAGAAAATATTTTGATGTTACAAAAGCCAATAAGCCTGAATTGATTGTCTTGTCCAAAAAAGTTGAAGAGATTTATGCGCAACGAATTAAATATTTTCCAGATAACTTAGGAAAAGTATATAGCGATTGGGCTAATTTCTTATTTAAAAGAGCCGTTGTAGAAGAAATTCCTCAAAGAGAAGCTATTTATGAGAAATTAGGATTGTCTTTTAAAGCTGATCCTACTGGTATGAGTGTGATAAATTTAGGTAAATATTTTCAGGCCTTTACCGTGCACCATAAAGACACAAACCCCCAATTAGTATTTGATACTTTTGATGATATTACCGATGCGGTTGGTAGTAAAATGGATAAGTTTTCGAAAGAATTAGATATTATAAAAGCTAAAGAAGCAAGTGGTCAAACATTATCTTCAAAAGATAAAAGTAGAAAACGAGCTCGTGAAGTTAACTTAACTGCCTTGGGACAAGTTGAAGGTTTGTTAGATAACACATTAAGTGAAATAGCAACATGTGAAAGATTGGTACCGTTGTATAAAGATACTTTTGAGAAGAATAAATCAGATGTAAAATGGTTAAAACGAGCGGTTTCTAGATTAAATCAAAAAGGATGTACAGAGGCTTTGATTTACCCTACAATGGTTGAAGCCTATGTAAATGCTGCACCTTCATCAGATGCTTATGTGTTTTATGCGGGTATATTAATGGAGAAAAACCAAACCAATAAAGCCATTGAATATTTCAATAAAGCGATAAATCTTGAATCGGATAAATATAAAAAAGCAAAATACTATTATAGAGTTGCAAATATCTTTAAAAAGAAAGGTTCAAGAAGTAAAGCTAGAGAATATGCTCGTAAAGCTATAAAAGAAAGACCTAGTTTTGGACATGCCTACCTATTAATTGCAAACTTATATGCGGCAAGTGCCAATACTTGTGGAACAGATGAAATTTCTAAAAGAATGGTTTATGTAGCTGCAGCAGATAAAGCAAGAAGAGCAAAAGCTGTAGATCCAAGTATTACATCGGTTGCAAATAAAACTATTAGAAGCTATATGGCTTCTGCACCATCAAAAAAATTAATAAA
>CAYPHN010000106.1:0-10225 GCA_964410265.1 uncultured Flavobacteriaceae bacterium
CTATTGATATTGTACGAACCGTTATAACTGAAAATTTAAAAAATGACATTTAAGTAAATAAAAGAAAATAAAATTATTAAGTTTTTTACGAATAAGTATGTCATTATTCTTTTGTTTTTTATTACTTGGATGTTGTTTTTTGATGAGAATTCCTATATAAACCACCGAGAATTGAATAACGAAATTGACAAGTTAGAAAACGCGAATGAATATTATAATGCTGAAATAGAGGATGATAGTAAAATTATTAAGAATTTAAAAGACCCAGATTCCTTAGAGAAATATGCAAGAGAGGAATATAAAATGAAGAAGGAAAACGAAGAAATATTTATAATTGAATATGACACCATAAAGAATTGATTATGGAAAATTTTTTATTTGATGAATTTCAAAATGTTTCAGCAAAACAGTGGAAACAAAAAATTCAATTTGATTTAAAAGGAGCCGATTATAATAAGACTTTACTTACCAATACAAGAGAAGGTATAACGATCAAACCATTTTATCATCATGATACTTATAAGCAATTGTCAGTACCAATAAATAAAGATGATTTTGTAATATGCCAATCTATTTATGTAAATGAGGAAAAAACAGCTAATTTATTAGCAAAAGATGCACTGATTAGAGGTGCTAATGCAATTAAATTTATTGTATATAAAGATTTTAATTTTAAAATATTATTACAAAAACTGTTTGCAGCACCTAATGAAAAAGTCAAAATCTACTTTGAATTTCATTTTATTGACGAAAGTTTTATTTTGCAGTTGTTAGATTTTGTTCAAGAAAAAAATATTTATCTTAACCTAGATATAATAGGAAACTTAGCCAAAAATGGCAATTGGTTTTCCGATCATAAAAAAGATTATAACACATTAACTACTTTTTTTAAAAGCACCAATAGTAATTTAGGTATTCTAGCCGTAAATGCATCTCTTTATCAAAATTCCGGAGCAAATATTGTTCAGCAAATAGCATATACCTTATGCCATGCCAATGAATATTTGAATTTTGTTTTTGGTTTGTATAAAAAAAATGAGATCCAAATCAAGCAATTTGAAACCCTAGCAAAGCATATGCAGTTTAATTTTTCTATAGGAGGGAATTACTTTTTTGAAATAGCAAAAATAAGAGCTTTTAGGGTGTTATGGAAATTATTGATTAACGAGTACAACTTAGATTTTTCGGCTAATATTTTTGCAGAACCAAGTTCTCGCAATAAATCTATTTATGATTATAACGTTAATATGTTGCGTACCACTACCGAGTGTATGAGTGCAATATTAGGTGGTGTGAATACCATTAGTAATCTTGCATATGATAATATTTTTCATAAAAAAAATGAATTTGGAGAAAGAATTGCTCGCAATCAATTAATTATTTTAAAAGAAGAAAGTAAACTTAAAAACAGTGATTTTGTAAAAGGCACATATTATATTGAAGAACTAACCACAGAAATTGCCGAAAAATCATTGACTATTTTTAAAGAAATTGAAAAAAGTGGTGGTTTTTTAAAACAATTGTTTGAAGGAACGATTCAGAGAAAAATCCATGAAAATGCACAAAAAGAGCAGGAAGAATTTGATAAAGGTACAGAGGTTTTGATTGGTGCAAACAAGTATCCTAATAAAGAAGATAATATCAAAGATACATTAGAATTGTATCCATTTTTGAGAACCAACAAACGAGAAACTTTGATAAAACCAATAATAGCGATTAGGTTGGCTGAAAAGATGGAGAAAATTAGAATGAAAGCCGAGTAGAAGTTGAGGGGTTGATGAGAGAGTGAGAGAATGAGAGAGGGAGTGAATGAGGCAATGAGGGAATGAGTGAGTGTGTATATTGGTTAATGAGGTAATATAATAGTACTTAAGTGTATGCGATAGAAAATTAGTAATTAAGAAAGGTCAGATGTCAAGAAAAAATATTCAAAATATATCCATTCAACCCATAATATCTAGGGCAACAGAAGATGGTAAAGACCAAATTAATTTTGTTGCCGGTATTGCTCCATTTTTGAGGGGCCCTTATGCCACTATGTATGTGCAAAGACCATGGACTATAAGACAGTATGCCGGTTTTTCAACAGCAGAAGAAAGTAATGCTTTTTATAGAAGAAATTTGGCAGCAGGGCAAAAAGGGTTATCTGTGGCTTTTGATTTGGCAACACATAGAGGTTATGATTCTGACCATGATAGGGTACAAGGTGATGTAGGTAAAGCAGGTGTGGCTATTGACTCTGTAGAGGACATGAAAATTTTATTCGACCAAATTCCATTGGATAAAATGTCGGTTTCCATGACCATGAATGGAGCCGTATTACCAATTTTAGCATTTTATATCGTCGCAGCGGAAGAGCAAGGGGTTCAACCTGAGCTGCTTTCAGGTACGATTCAAAATGATGTTTTGAAAGAGTTCATGGTGAGAAACACTTATATTTATCCACCACAGCAATCCATGAAAATTATTGCTGATATTTTTAAATATACCACAGCAAAAATGCCTAAATTTAATTGTATATCTATATCGGGTTACCATATGCAAGAGGCCGGAGCAACTCCCGAAATTGAACTTGCTTATACCTTAGCCGATGGTTTGGAGTATATTAGAACAGGAATTGCCGCAGGTATGCAAATTGATGATTTTGCTCCGCGATTATCATTTTTTTGGGGTATTGGAATGGATCATTTTAGAGAGATTGCCAAGATGAGAGCAGCGAGAATTTTATGGGCTAAAATTGTCAAAAAATTTGAACCAAAAAATCAAAAATCTCTTATGTTGCGAACCCATTGTCAAACAAGTGGATGGAGTTTAACAGCTCAAGATCCGTTTAACAATGTGGCGCGAACTACTGTAGAGGCCATGGCAGCTGCTTTAGGCGGAACCCAATCTTTACACACCAATGCTTTGGATGAGGCAATTGCCTTACCAACAGATTTTTCAGCAAGAATTGCAAGAAACACACAGTTGTTTATTCAGGAAGAAACAAAAATCACAAAAACGGTTGATCCATGGGCTGGAAGTATTATTTTAGAAAAGTTGACCGATGAAATTGCCAATAATGCTTGGAAATTGATACAAGAAGTAGAAGCATTGGGTGGTATGACAAAAGCTCTTGAAAAAGGAATACCAAAAATACGTATAGAGGAGGCTGCTGCTAAAAAACAAGCTAGAATAGATGGTGGTGAAGATATTATTGTTGGTGTTAATAAATTTCAGCTAAAAAAAGAAGATGTGATAGCTACATTAGAAGTTGATAATGAAGCAGTAAGAAATTCTCAAATTGAAAGACTTTATCGAATTAAATGTGAAAGAAATGAAAATGCGGTGAAGGAAGCTTTAAAAAACTTAACTTTATGTGCTTCTTCAGGCGATGGAAATTTGTTAAATTTAGCAGTTGTTGCAGCTAGAGAAAGAGCTACTTTGGGAGAAATCTCTATGGCATTAGAAGAAGTTTTTGGAAGATATAAAGCAAAGATTAATACCATTTCAGGCGTGTATAGTAAAGAAATAAAGAATGACAAAAATTTTAAAAAAGCAGTTGCTAAGGCAAATAAGTTTGCAGAACTCGATGGTAGACGGCCGAGAATTATGATAGCTAAAATGGGTCAAGACGGTCATGATCGTGGAGCAAAAGTAGTTGCTACAAGTTTTGCTGACCTAGGTTTTGATGTTGATGTAGGCCCTTTGTTTCAAACACCACAAGAAGTAGCAAAACAAGCTGTAGAAAATGACGTACATGTTTTGGGAGTTTCATCACTAGCAGCTGGTCATAAAACTTTGGTGCCTCAAGTAATCAACGAATTGAAAAAATACAATCGAGAAGATATATTGGTTATCGCCGGTGGGGTAATTCCGCCACAGGATTATGATTTTTTATTCGAAGCAGGTGTAGTAGGTATATTTGGACCTGGAACAAAAATAAGTGATTCGGCTATAGCAATTTTAGATGTTCTTTTGGAAATTGTGGAAAAATAAAAAGTGAGTATTAATACTAATACTAGTCTAAATACTTCAATAGATTGTTCTTTTTTTTAAGTGGTTTTAATTCAGTTTCCATCAATTTTTGATATTTCTTGAAGTGTTTTTTTCCTAATAAATCGTAAAGATCTTTTTCTGAGTCCGATTTCAATGTCTTTAACGCAGCTCTTTTATCTTTTTCGGGTAAAGAACCTTCCAAAATAGTGTATATTTTATCGGTATAAACGGTATTATACGCCATTAATTCCGATGTTTTATAATTAGATAATTTTAATTTGTTTACACTGTTAAGGGCGTTTAACATAACTTCTTTTGGTACACTTTCTTGAGCGAACATATTGTTGCTAATAAATATACTAAGTATTATAGATAAAATATAAAATGATTTTTTCATAATTAAAGCTTGAGGTTTTTACAAGAACAATGTACAATATTTTTATTAACTTTTTATAATCTTAAAAGTTCCTTGCTTGTTATTGGTAAATTCTATATTAATATAATTAATACCACGTTAATAAGCACTAAGATCAGCAAAGTATTCCATTTCATTGCCATTAATTGGCTTTTAAAGGCGGCTCATTGCGTCCATGAATTGGTATAATATTTATATTAAAATGGAAATTGTAGTAATATAGAATAGCAAAAAGATAATTATAAGACCTTTCCAAAAGGAATTCGCCTTTTTTATCTCCATAAATTGAAAAGTAACAATAACAAATTTTAATCCACTTAAAAAAAGAATAAGAGGTATTATATACTTTATGGTGTAGGTATAGTACGAAAATATGGCTGATGTCAATGTGAGTAGAATTAAAATTACTAGTGCATATAAATTCTTATTATTCATAACTATAATATCAAATAAATTACTGGAAACAATAAAAGCCAAATCAAATCACACATATGCCAAAATGCTGCACCGGCTTCCATATCTTCTAATTTTTGAGTTTTTAATGAAAAATGAAAAAATCCTAGAATAATCAAGCCAATAATTACGTGAATTACATGAAAGTCAGTGACTAACCAATAAAATGTGAAGAAGGTATTGTAATCAAAAACCAGACCAGCTTCTATTTTAGTGTAGTACTCAATAAATTTTAAAATTAAAAAGAAGGCACCTCCAGCTATGGTTAATTTTAGATAAAGAGCGCTTTTTGTCAAATCTTGCTTTTTAAAATAATGAACTGTTGTTGCCATAAAAAATCCGCTAGTTAGCAAAAATATAGTATTGATAGCTCCATAAGATGCATTGAGCATTAATCGAGATTTATGATAAAGAGAAGGGTCTTCTTTGCTGTAATAAATTAACGAAATAAAGGCAATACCAAAAGTAAACAATTCAAGTGCTATGATAATCCATAGTAATTTGCCACCAGGTGGGTAATAAATATTTTTATAATTTATGGATACTTCTTTTGGCATAATTTATAATTTTAATCCCAGTCTAGCAATCGTTTTTGACCTTCTAGTTTTTGAATATCGGTAATGTCTTGTGACATTTCAATGACACCTTTGTAATTTTTATCCTTATCTCTAATGGCAAAATATCTAATATGAATCATTTTTCCTTTAAAATTGAACCAAAATTCGGCCACATCTCTATTTCCAGCTTTAAATTCTTCTACAATTTGAATTACCATATGAACACTTTTGGGTGGGTGGCAAAATTTTACTTCACGTCCAATAATGCCTTTACTACGTGAAAAAACTCGGTCATCACCTCTGTTATAAAAAATAACTTTGTCATTTTCATCAACATAAGTTATATCTATTGGTAAAAAGCGTAGTAATAAATTTACTTGTTCCGGAGTCATATACCCTTCATCATAATGAAAAGTATTGTTTGATGACAAATTATGTTGTCTACTATTTGTGTCATCACTTGGGTGAATGTAATTTTCTTCTACAACATCAGGGTAGGGTACAGGTTTATTATGCAACATCCAACCTATTTCTTCATCACCAATATAAAATTCTTTCCAATCTTCTTCACTTAACAATTCCATGGCATTTGGAAACAACCGAGCATCTTCAATGCGCAATAACCTGTTAATTCCTTCTATTAAATAGGGAAGATTTGTTATGATCTTTTCAGTATTCTGTTCTGCATTGAAACCATTTATAAAGCGTATTTGATCTCTTAAATTATCGTGAAATGACCACATTCCTTGACTAGGACCGTTCCATCCATATTTTTCTAAATATGGAAATAATTGATTTTCTTTTCGGACGAAGCGTTTTTCAATAGTGGACAATTGATTGAAAACATTAAAATATTTTTGGAAATCTAATACTGGATCAACATGGTATAATTCATCTAATATATTCTGAATTAATTCACGTTCTTCATAATATACCTTGACAGGGTGGCCTTCAGGTAATTTATCTACATTGGATTTAAATACATTCATTTTATAGTCTTTTATTTTAACAAAGATAACAATAAAATACCTTTTAGTCTTTTATTATTTGATTATTTTATTGAAATTATTAGAACAAAAATAACGAGCCAAAAAACCGTAATGCTGAGTGGTTTGAGTATATGTAACTCTGTTTGCATTAGGGTGGCAATAAATACAAAATTTTTATTAAGAAAGGTTTTTCAGAATCTTCTAATTTTTTTTCAGATTTTTAAAATTTACTTTTTTGTTTTCTACAATAGTTTTTTCAGAATAATTATTAGAGTTTTGGCAAGCAAAGTAAGTTACAAGAATGAGAAGTAAGAATAATTTGTATATCAACTAATCTTTAATATTATCAGCAATAAAAAAGACAATGGTTAATCCAAAAAAAACAATGGAAGTGATAAGTACAGCTTTCATATATGGCCAACCAACAAAGTCGCCTATTGAGGCTATCATTGCTAATTGTAACCCTATTGCTAAAGCAATTTTTACTTTTTTACTCATAATATATTATGATTTGTGTTTTATTCTTTCATATAGTTTTGCTAAAGACTGCAACAATTCAATTGGAGTAGTTAAAATTTCATAGTGATTTGAACCAAACATTTGTGGTAAATAGTATTTGGCATTGGCTTCGATGGCTAAGGCATATGAATTAATATTTCGTTCGTTTAGCTCTCTTAATGCCTGCTTCACATCGTTAATTCCATATTTACCTTCGTATTTATCGTAATCATTTGGTTTCCCGTCCGAAATTAAAATAATCCATTTATTATTGGTATCTCGTTTGTCTAATAGAGCACCTGAATGACGTAAGGCAGTTCCAATTCTGGTATAACCTTCAGGTTCAACAGCGCCGATTTTAAATTTTGCTTTATCCCAATCATCATCAAATCCTTTTAAAGTTAAATAGCTTGCATAATTTCTAGTTTTTGAGTAAAAGCAGTCGATAGAAAAATCAACATCAAACTCATTTAATATTTCGCCAAATAGAATAGAAACTTGTTTCTCGACGTCAATTACTCTATTATTTGCAGCATACCCATCGCTTGATAAACTAACATCTAATAACATTAAAATGGATAAGTCTTTTTCTTTTTTTCGCTTAGATAGATAAATATTTTCAGATGGGGTATGACCCGAATGAATATCAATATACAAATCAGTAAGTGCATCCAAATCAAATTCTTCACCTTGAGTTTGTCTTCTTTGTTGTTGGTATTTGTTATTTATATTGGTTAACATTTTGCGTAAACCCATTAGCGTTGAAGCATTTTCTGTTAAAGTTTTTTTATAGTAAGCGGTATTAGTTTCTGTAATATTTTTTGGATAGAGTTTGCAAAAATATTTTTTATATTCTCGCTTAGAATAATCCCATTCATCATAGGAAATATAATAATCTTTTGTGTTGATTTCAGAACTTTCGGCTACAGTTGTATTTTCAACAAATTCGGCTTGATAAACAGAGTGTGTTGTATCATCAACACGTACTGTATATTTCATGTTCAGTTCTTCTAAGGCTTTACTGTGTTCATCTAGTTCATCATCACCATCAAAATCACGCCATCCGCCATCCCATTCTTCAGCAGTATCAATTTTCTCAAAATCATGAGTCATTACATAATCTTCTTGTTGTTTTTGATCAATTTGCAATGAAATTACTTCTTCAACCGCATTGGCTTTTAAGATGGTTTTAATTTCTTCGGCAATGGCTTTCTTGGCTTTTTCGTTGAAATTTTTGAGTTTATCATTTGGATTGATTTCTGGGTTATTTCGCATCCATTTTCCATAAATAAAAGAATAGTCAACAGGTTTTTTTTTAGTAACCTTAGCGTTATATAAATTAAGTAGTTCAGTATGAATAGCTTTAATAATAGGAAACTCTTTAAACAAACGCTCTAATATTTTTTTTGATTCTTTTAATGCTATTTCTTGTGATTCTTCGGTAGAATGATCTGTATTATCTTGCCAATTGAACTCTAAATTCTTTTGAATGGATAGATATAATATTCTAAATAAATAAAACGAAAGGTTTTCTTCGTAAGTCGAAAATTCTGAAAATAAAGTTGGTAAAAAGAAATTGTTGTTTTTATAACCACCTTCTCTTTTGGCAGGAAAAATATCAATAGGATTTCCAGTAATGGCTCTTGCAAAAATGGTTAATCTTGATTTGATATTTATTAAATTAACTGTTTTCATATCCGCTTCAAGCGAACCTCTTTTACGTTTTGTAAAGAAACTTTCTATTTTACCGTAAATGTATTCGTCTAAAGCCACTGCGTTTTAATGTTTAATTGGAAATACTTAATTATTACTTTTACCTTTTATGGGATTTTTTTTCATTTTTAATGATTAAAAGTTTAATAGAGGTTTGAACAAAATTTACAATTAATAATTTAGCATTAACAATTATTATATCATTAAATTACATAAATCGCGCAGTGCAGAGGTTATTTCTAAATCATCGGTTAGAGGTTCTACAATTGCAACTTCAACGGATAGTCTTTTCGGTAAACCAGAATGAATTAATTTTGCAGCATCAACTAATAAACGAGTAGATACCGTTTCGGTTAAACCGAGTTCTGTTAGGTTTCTAATCTTATTGGCAATATTGACTAATTTTTTCGCTATGGCGGAATCAATACCGGTTTCATTAACCAATATTTCAGATTCCGACTTTTCATCTGGGTAAGCAAAACTAATTGCTACAAAACGTTGCCTGGTTGATGGTTTTAATTCTTTAAAACCTCTTTGATACCCTGGATTAAATGACGCTACTAACATAAAATCAGTATGCGCTTTTACTACTTCTCCTAATTTGTCAATAAAGAGTTCCCTTCTATGGTCGGTTAATGAATGTATGGCAACAATTACATCGGGTCTAGCTTCTACAATTTCATCTAAGTAGATAATAGCTCCTTCTTTTACAGCACGAGTAAGAGGCCCGTCAAGCCAAATAGTTTCTGCTCCTCTAATGATATACCTTCCGATTAAATCGGTAGAAGATGTTTCTTCATGACATGAAATAGTAATTAATTTTTTACCTAATTGATGTGCCATGTATTCAATAAACCTTGATTTACCTGTTCCGGTTGGACCTTTTAATAAAAACGGAATTTTATTTTTAAAAGACTGTTCAAAAACCTCAATTTCTTTACCAGTTTCTTTATAATAGGGTGCTTTTTTCATTGTATAGGTTTGCTAGATTCAATTAATAAGTGCAATATCTGGGTTTAATTTACAAAAAAATCAGAATAAAAAAACCAGAGTCAAAAGTATTTGCATATGTCTAACTCTGGTTTACTACTAACTAAAAAATATTTTTACTGAATATCTAGCTCTAAAGCTTCATCAGTTGGTTGACCGTGTTTTATAAATTCAATGATATATAAAATTATACCTACCGTAAATAAGGTAGCCATAATCATTAATACGATATAATGCACTTCAATTTCCAATTGTACTTCCATAAAACTCATAGACTTGGTTATACGTTCTAAATATACCTGAGCTACACCTGCAACTCCAAAAGCAACCGTCATTCCTACCATTCCAATGTTAGACATCCAAAATGCCATTCTACCGCGTGCGGTATCATAAAATTTTCTACCAGTCATGTTTGGTAAGGCATAACTAATAATAGCAAATACAATCATTGCATAAGCTCCCCAAAAAGCTAAATGAGCGTGCATTGCTGTTACGGTAGTTCCATGTGTATAAAGATTTGTTTGTGGTAAAGTATGTGCAAACCCAAGTAAACCAGCCCCAACGAATGACACTATTGCAGAACCAATAGTCCAATATAATGCAATTTTTGTTCTGCTAGCTTTAAGATAATT
>CAYPHN010000107.1:0-10173 GCA_964410265.1 uncultured Flavobacteriaceae bacterium
GTGGCAATTCAGCCCTGTGCCAAGAGCACAGGGATTTCTTGCCATTTCTTTAAAGAAAATATTTATTTTTTTACAAATTTATTCACTAGTTCCACCATGCTTATAATCACGTTTTTTTCTATTTCTTTTTAAGGTGGTATTATTAAAAAGTTTATATTTCATGCTTAATAAATAGTTTCTTGTCTGCCCTTGAAAACGCCATACTTCGTTCTGTACAAAACCAGGTGCAGTCGTATTGCGTTTCATCAAATTATTGTTTAATATATCTACAACACGTAAGTTGGCAGTTAATTTATTATTAAAGAATTTTGCACGTACGGCAAAATCAATTCGATCTCTAGGTTCTATAAAATTAAACGCCTGTTGATTTTTAGGCATATATCTATATGTAATATCTGCACTAAATCTTTTATTGAATTTTACAGTGTTTTTTAACTGAATATTAGAAGAATATGTTTCGTTCCAAGTTACTACTGAAACCGCATCAATTTTAGTAAAATAATAGTTTCCTGAAATAACTGTTGATAAAAAGGATATTGGTTTAAAACTGGTATTTGCCTCAATACCATACGAACTATTTGTACCTAAATTTTGAAAAGAGATAACCTGAGAATTGCCTTCAATTCTCTCGAATCCCTGAATTACATCTTTTCTAAGTCGATAAAATGTAGCAATAGACCAATTAAATGCTTTGTTTGTATTCTGAAAATTCAATTCTATATTATTGCTATATTCTGGTTGTAAATCTGGATTGCCTTCAAATCTAAAAAATGGACCACCCAATTGAAACGGGTTAACATGTCTGAAATTTGGACGAGAAACTCTTTTACTATATCCTAAATTTATTTTATTCTTATCATTAATAGTGTAAGACATATGTAATGATGGAAATAAATCGGGAATTGTTTTATCCAATACTTCTACATTTTCGCTATTATTAGAATTGGATACAAAGTATTCATAGCGCAAACCTGCTTGCCATTTTATTTTTCCAGTAAAAAAACTTGAAAGTGCATACAATCCTAGTATCTCTTCTTCGTAATTAAAAATATTTGTGGTTGGACTATTACCTGCGAGTTCAATATTAAAAGTAGATTTTAAGTCACGATTGTTCCAAGAAATGCCTGTTTCAAACGTTATTTTTTCATTCAAAGGAAGCACATAGTCTATTGCTCCTGCTTGCAATACGTTGTTATAAATATTGGTTACATTAAACAGAAGTGCATCGTTTTCAAAATCTGTAGTAGGAAAACTATTGTCATTTTTACTTAGGTTGTAATCGAATTCTAAATAATGACCTTCGTCTTTAAATTTTCGTCTATAATTTCCGTTAAAAGTAGTTGTTAAGTGAAAGTGTTTTGTTTCGCGAATATAATTTCCAGCCACATTATTATTAAGGGAGTTACTATTACTATTGATACTATGAGAATTGTCTGAATAATCTATCTCAAAAGACAATTCATTTTTTTCGTCAATAAAAAAGTCCAATCCTAATGCGATAACATCTGTATTTCCTCTAAATTTATATAGTGCATCAATGTTTTGAGTATCGCCATTACTAAAATTTCTTGTCAGTTTTTGCTCATTATCCATATTTCTTACATTTCTGGAAGCGTTTAATCTAACATTAACAAATGAGTAATTATAGTTACCACCAAATCCAAAACCGTATCTATTATTTGTGCCTACCGATGCGTTGGTATTAAGGTTTAAACCTCTATTTACATCTCTTTTTAAAATCACATTTATAATTCCTGAAATTCCATCTGCTTGTTCTCTTGCTGAAGGTGATGTAATAATCTCTATTCTATCTACCGAAGATGAAGGTATTTGTTCTAACAGTTCTGTTGCTCCCATTGAAGATGGCTTGCCATTAACTAAAAGCCGTACATTACCACTACCTCGTAACGAAAGGCTATTGGTACCTAAATCTACCTGTATATCTACAATTTGATCAAATGCTTCTAAAACTGTAGTTCCAGATTGCTGTACATCACTTCCTAAATTAAACACTTTTCGATCTATTTTAAGTTGTGAGGTGGTTCGCTCACCTTCAATAATTACCTCATCTAAAGCACTGACATCAACCACTAATGATATAGTGAACTCTTTTTGACTTTCAATTTCAGAGGCCTGAACTTGCATTGTTTTATAGCCAATAAAACTAACTTCAAGATGTGTAAATTCTTTGTTTGTCTTTAATTGAAAAATACCATTTTCATTGGCAGAAACTCCATCAACCAATTTATCTTGGTCATAAATTGCGATTGTTGCAAAAGATATTTTCTCTTGCGTAACAGCGTCAATCACAACACCTTTTATTTGTGTTTTTTGTGCAAAAACAGATATTCCACTAGTTAATATAAGTAACGAGAAAAGAATAAAAAGGTGCTTCATTTTAATATGGGTTTCAATTTCAAAGCCCAAATATGGAACAGTCTTTACTTGTAGAAAATTTTAATCTGTGAACGTACTCTGTTGTTCTGTTAAAGAACAAGATTTTTAAATTTTTAAAATAAAAAACCTTTTTGAAGTTGCAAATAGAAAGATAAGGTGAACCCTGTGATTACTCTGTCAGAGTATACTAATACTTTTTACTATATGTTTTATTAGACAAGTTATAGTTGTTGGTAGTTGAGAGTGTATGGTTTTTTATAAGCGATTAGAACCTTTCACTAAAACATGGTTAGTTGCTAGTTTCGTTTGGGTATTAATACTTTATACTTTAATTTTATAAATCTCTTGATAAGAATATCTAAATGGAAATACTGAAACTAAGGCTATAATAATCAGCAACCTTTGCTAGTTTTCTTTTACTCATTTCTTTTCCTTTTTTTCTCACTTTGTTTAGATATACCTACCGCTAAATATTCAATTAAGAAAACTACGGCTTATATTTTAAAGGCAAATGCACCACTTTTTTGGTTTCAAAAAAATCTTCTTTAAAAACATCTGATAAATTGTAAATCGTCGCCTTTGGAAAGTTTTGGAGTTCCTTTGTTAAATACAAAATACCATTCTTTAATTGGTGATTTTGCTTTTTTGAAATTTTCTTTTTTGTCCACTGTACAAAATCATCCATATTAGTAACGGCTCTACTAACAATAAAATCAAATTCTCCTTGAACATTTTCCGCACGTTCATGGGAAGCCTGTACATTTTTCAATCCAATTTCTTCTGCAACAGCATTTACTACTTTTATTTTCTTACCTATAGAGTCTACCAAATAAAATTGGGTGTCAGGAAATAATATTGCCAAAGGAATGCCAGGAAAACCACCACCAGTACCCACGTCTAATATTTTAGACCCTGGATTGAATTCTTGTACTTTTGCAATTCCTAAAGAGTGTAAAACATGTCGCAATAACAAAGCTTCAATATCTTTTCTAGAAATTACATTGATCTGTGCATTCCATAATTTATACAAATTTTGCAACTTTGAAAATTGCTCTATTTGCAATGTAGTTAAGTCATTAAAATAGCGATATAACACTTGCATGGCTCTCGTAAATTTCGGTAAAAATACGATTAATAATGAGATTATTATTTTAACAAATATTTTCAAAATTCCATCAAAAACCATTAACTTTGCAAAAATTATTAATGATTTAACAATCAAAAATAAAAACCAATGCAAGAGATAAAATTTTTAACGAGAGACAAAACAAAATTCTTTAGAACTTTAAATAAAAGAGTTAACAATTATTTCAAAGAAAACAATATCAAACGTACTGGAAACTGGAAACTCTACATCAAGGCAATTGTCATGTTTGCCTTATTAATAGTACCATTAATAATTATATTAACGGTTAGTTTACCTGGTTGGGCTCAAATATTAAGCATGGTATTAATTGGCATTGGCATGGCGGGTGTTGGAATGAATGTAATGCATGATGCAAATCATGAATCTTTTTCTAGCAAAAAATGGGTTAATAAATTAATGGGGAGTAGTATTTATATCCTTGCCGGAAATGATTATAATTGGAAAGTACAACACAATGTTTTACATCATACTTACACCAATATCCAAGGACATGATGAAGATATTGATGCAGGTAGAATTATTCGCTTTTCCAAACATGCAACTTGGTTAAAAATTCATAAATATCAAAAATATTATTCTTTTTTTCTGTATGGATTGTTAACTATGAATTGGGCAGTTACAACTGATTTTAAGCAATCATATAGCTATCTAAAAAGAAAATTATCTTATGGTAAATTTCCTAATCCAACTACACAGTGGACAAAATTAGTTATTGGTAAAATATTATATTATGCGCTTTGGGTTGCCTTACCACTATTTATAGGATTTACCTGGTGGCAGGTATTGATCGGGTTTTTTATTATGCACTATACTGCCGGAATTATTCTAAGTGTCGTATTTCAATTGGCTCACGTAATGCCAAATACAGATATGCCGCAACCAGATGAGGAGGGGAATATGAAAAATACTTGGGCAATTCACCAATTATATACAACCTCTAATTTTGCACCAAAAAGCTGGTTTGTCGGTTTTTTTACCGGAGGTTTAAATTTTCAAGTTGAACACCATTTATTTTCACAAATAAGTCATGTGCACTATAAAACTATTGCAAAAATCGTTAAAGAAACTGCAAAAGAGTTTAGCTTACCTTATAATGAATATAAAACAATGAGAAAAGCCATTTTAGAGCATTACCATCAATTAAGTGCTTTAGGAAAAAAACCACAACTTGCATAAAAATTACCAATAAAAATCATGTCACAAGAACTATCCAACAGAATTAACAGCTTGCCTGTGTCTCAAACTTTGGCCATGGCTGCTAAAGCTAGAGAACTTAAAGAACAAGGAAAAGATATCATTAGTTTAAGTTTAGGTGAACCCGACTTTAATACGCCTGATTTTATAAAAGATGCAGCGATTCAAGCCATCAACGACAACTATAATTCATATAGCCCAGTTAACGGTTATGCAGATTTACGCGAAGCTATTTGCCTCAAATTCAAACGAGATAATAACCTGAATTATACACCTAATCAAGTGGTGGTTTCTACTGGTGCCAAACAATCTATTGCCAATTTGGTAATGGTTCTTTTAAACCCTGGTGACGAAGTATTATTACCTGCGCCTTATTGGGTTAGCTATTCTGCACTTACTATTTTGGCAGAAGCAAAATATATTGAAATACCTTCATCGATAGAAACCAATTTTAAAATTACTCCAGAGCAATTAGAAGCGGCAATTACGCCAAAAACTAAAATGATCTTCTTTAACTCTCCAAACAACCCAAGTGGTACCGTTTATACTGAAGAAGAATTTAGAGCTTTGGCTAAGGTTTTAGAAAAATACCCAAATATTTATATCCTTTCGGATGAGATTTATGAACACATCAATTACGGCACACCTAATTTTAGTTTTGCTGCCATTGAAAATATGTACGACAGAACCGTAACAGTTAACGGTGTGGCGAAAGCCTTTGCCATGACTGGTTGGAGAATAGGATATATCGGTGCCCCGGGATGGATTGCCAAAGCATGTAATAAAATGCAAGGGCAAATTACTTCTGGCGCAAATTGTATTGCCCAAAGAGCTACAATAACTGCTTTAGAAGCTCCTGTTTCTAAAATTCAATATATGGTTGATGAGTTTAAAACTCGTAGAGATCTAATGATTAATTTACTAGGTAAAATTGAAGGTGTTAAAACCAATGTTCCCGAAGGAGCTTTTTATATTTTTCCTGATGTTTCTTACTATTTTGGAAAAACTATAAAAGGAAAAATCATAAAAGATGCCAGTGATTTCGCCATGTTATTATTAGAAGAAGCCAATGTTGCTACAGTTACCGGAGATGCATTTGGCGCACCAGATTGTATTCGTATTTCTTATGCAGCCTCGCAAAAAAATCTGAAAGAGGCCGTTAAAAGAATTGCCGCTGTATTGGCATTATAAAATAAAGAAGTAGAGATAAATTATAATGGTATTATTTTTTTACCTTAAAATATTTCTATCTCTCTTTTAATTTATATTTCGTTTTCACAAGCTTCAACCAAATGAATTACAAATTAACATTCAAAACCCGTTGGGCAGATTTTGACCCCAATAATCATATGCGGCATTCGGCCTATAATGACTATGCTGCAGAAACACGTGTTCGATATTTTAAGGATTGTGGATATTCTTTATCCGAACTCACTAAACAAAATTTAGGCCCAGTTCTGTTTAGTGAAAACACTATTTTTTATCGAGAAGTAACGCTTAGCGAAGATATCAGTGTTGCATTGCTTATGAAGGGCTTTTCAGAAAATGGGGAACGATTTAAATTTCAGCACAAAATATTCAAACAAGATGGTGTTTTGGCTGCAATTATTGAAGTTTATGGCGCTTGGCTTGATTTAGAAAAAAGAAAACTAACTATACCTCCATCACAAATTATTACTACTTTTAATTCTTTAAAAAAGTCAGAAGATTTCGAAACTATTTCAATAAATAAAAAATGAAGACTCAAACTAAAAATCATCATTTAAAATTATTAAGTGTGTTTTTATTAAGTATTGTTTTTATTTCATGCACTTCAAAAAGTGCAGACAATTCAAAATCATTAAATTCTGATTTTAATTTTTTACCAACCTCTACTACAAATAATGTAATACAGCATAAATATTACACACTTTCTTATAATGAAAAATTTGAACAAGCCGAATGGGTTGCTTATAAATTAACAGATAAACAAATTGTTTTTACCAAACATGAAAGACCTTATTTTGAACAAGACCCAAAAGTAAAAACAGGTTCTGCAAATTGGAAAAACTACAAAAAATCAGGTTATACCAGAGGGCATTTATTAGCCGCTGCAGATAGAAAATTTAGTTTAGAAGCATATAATGAAACTTTTTTAACTTCAAATATTAGCCCACAAACTTATGATTTTAATGCTGGTGTTTGGAATAGATTAGAGCAAAAAACAAGATATTGGGCTCAAAAATATGATGAAATTTACGTGATTACTGGCGGTATTCTTACTAACAATTTAAAAACCATTGGCTATGAAGATGTAGCAATACCAAAATACTTTTACAAAGTGCTTTTAGATTATACCCAACCAGAAATAAAAGCCATTGCTTTTTTAGTGCCTCATAAAAAAAGTAATAAAGCACTTTATACGTTTGTAGTTTCAATTGATAAAATTGAAGCCTTAACCGGAATTGATTTCTTTCCTGCTTTACCAGATGATTTAGAAAATCAATTAGAAAGTGCTTCTGATTATAAGGGATGGAGTTTTAGATAGATTTTAGTTGTTGGTTATTGAAAGCAGCTCAACCTTTTAGCTATCAACTAGCATACTACTAACCAACAACAACCTTACAAGTTATCTAAACTGTAAAAAGCTCCTTTATTTACTTTTCGAGCCACAGATTGTTTTACTATCAAATAGGCTATTGCATTTAAATTTCGCAGCTCACAAATTTGCGGCGATAGTTTCGATTTGGCATAAGCTTTTTCAGTGTCTTGGTATAAATAATCTAAATGATCTAATGCTTTTTCCAAACGCTCGTTTGATCTTACAATAGCAACCAAATCAGTCATGATATTCTGAATCGTTTTACGGTTGTGACTTATTAAAACTTTTTCTTTAGGGACGGTTGTTCCTTCTTCATCCCATTCAGGAATTAGTTTATCAGCCTCCAAAGAAATATTTATTCTATTCTCTACAATTTCAGCAGCAATTATATTTCCAAACACCAAGGCTTCCAAAAGTGAATTAGACGCCAAACGGTTGGCGCCATGCAATCCAGTTCGAGAGCATTCGCCACAGGCAAACAAATTATTTATTGAAGTATATCCTTTTTTATTTACCACGATACCGCCCATAATATAATGCGCAGCCGGAACCACTGGTATATATTGGGTTTCGATATCAATTCCTAAGCTTTTGCATTTCTTATAAATATTTGGAAAATGGTTTATAAAGGCTTTTATATCAATATGTTTACAATCCAAATAAACATACTGATCTCCCGATTTTATCAACTCACTATCAATGGCTCTCGCCACAATATCACGTGGTGCTAACTCCGCTCTGTCATCAACTTTTAGCATAAATCGTTTTCCAGATTTATTCCGCAAATATGCGCCAAAACCACGTACAGCTTCAGAAATTAAAAATGCCGGACTCACACCAGGTTGGTATAAAGAAGTTGGGTGGAATTGAACAAATTCCATATCCTCAATTCTAGCTTTGGCCCTATATGCCATGGCAATACCATCACCCGTTGCCACATTGGGATTGGTTGTAGCTGCATAAACCTGACCTGCACCTCCCGTGGCTAAAACAATAGAAGTAGCAATAAAGGTGTCTATTTTATTCGTTTCCTGATTTAAAATATAGGCACCATAACAAGATATATCACTTTTTGTAGCTTTCTTATTTACTTGATGATCTGTAATCAAATCAATCGCAAAATGGTACGGTAAAAGTGTAATATTTGGCAATAGTCTAACTTGTTCCAATAAAGTTTCTTCAACCTCAAAACCGGTAATATCTTTATGATGTAATATTCTATTTGTCGAGTGACCGCCTTCTTTGCCTAAATCTAAATCCCCATTGGTAATTTTATCAAACTCCGCTCCCCAATCCATCAACTGATTCATGCATTTGGGCGCATTTTCCACCACCATTTTAACAACCTCTTTATTACTCAATTGGTCACCCGCAATCATCGTATCGTTAATATGATCTTTAAACGAATCCAATTTATCCCAAACAGCAGCGATACCTCCTTGCGCATATTTGGTATTTGATTCACTTTCTGCTGCTTTTGTAACAACACATATTTTTTTATTCGGTAAAGCTTTGGCTGTTTTTATTGCTATGGTAAGTCCGGCAATTCCAGAACCAAGTATCAAGGTATCTACTTTTATTATACTCATTTTATTTTAGTGAAACTCAGTTTTGAGATTTCTGCTTTAGCGAAATTGTTCAAAACTGAAAGTTGAACCTGCCTGCGGTAGGCAGGCTAATCCCGCTTTTATTTTTTAGCGGGATCTTTCGACCTTTCTAGGCCCATTTTATTTATATTCTTATCCTTAAATATTTGGATAATCTAAGTTTAATCTCTTTTATTTCTTTGCAGAAATGTCTAACATTCTTTGGATTGGAATTAAGGCTTTTTCTTGAATTTCATTGGAAACCTGAATTTCAGGTAGTTCGTATTTCATACATAAATATAATTTACGCATATTATTCATTTTCATGTACGGGCATTCACTACATGCACAAGTATTATCTTCATGTGATGGTGCCGGAATCAGTACTTTATGCGGAACCTCCTTTTGCATTTCATGCAAAATTCCTGCTTCGGTAGCAACAATAAATTCTTTAGCAGGATTTGTTTTAACGTAATTGATCAAACCCGAAGTAGATCCAATATATTCAGCTGTTTTTAAAATATGCTCTTCCGATTCAGGGTGTGCAATAATTTTTGCTTTTGGATGCTCTTTATGTGTGAGAATTAATTTATCAATAGAAAAGGCCTCGTGTACAATACATGCTCCATCCCACAACAACATTTCTCTGCCCGTTTCTTTTTGTATCCAGGCGCCAAGATTTTTATCCGGAGCAAATATAATGGGTTGATCTAGTGGTATAGAATCAACAATTTTTTTTGCATTGGATGAAGTACAACACAAATCACTAATGGCTTTAACCTCAGCCGAGGTATTTACATAAGTAACCACCAAATGATTAGGATGTAGTTCTTTAAAAGCTTTTAAATCTTTCGCCTCGCAAGCTTCAGATAAAGAGCAACCCGCATTCAAATCGGGTAAAACTACCTTTTTGTTGGGATTTAAAATCTTAGCCGTTTCTGCCATAAAATGCACACCAGCAAAGACAATTAAATCTGCATCGGCTTCAGCTGCCTTATAGGAAAGTTGCAAACTATCTCCAACAAAATCAGCGATATCTTGAATAGCTGGTTCTTGATAGTAATGCGCTAAAATAATAGCATTCTTTTCTTTTTTTAGTTTTTTTATTTCCGCAGCAAAATCAATATTTTCTGTATCCTCCAAATTTAAATATCCAACTTCATTTAATTCTACTTTTGCCTGATCAAAACTCATATTACCTATTTAATAATTACAGAATACAAAAATAATGTTTTTTAAAAGATTAATGCAGTATTCGTTATATCAAA
>CAYPHN010000108.1:0-10147 GCA_964410265.1 uncultured Flavobacteriaceae bacterium
GTTTTTTTTATTCCCTATAAGAGAAGGAACTATCAAAAGTATGGGTTGTGGAATTCCCATACCCACAATACAAACCTGATCAATATTCTCATTTTTAGATAACTCTAATTCTATTGGAGCGGGAGATATGTATTTTCCTTTGTCTGTCTTGAATTGATCTTTTGCACGACCAGTAATTGTTAAATACCCATCATGATCATATTCTCCAATATCTCCGGTTTTTAGGTATCCATTTTCATCAAAAATCTTAGCAGTTTCTTCGGGTGATTTAAAATACCCAACCATTAGGCAATCATTTTTGATACAAATTTCTCCCTCAGCAGATAAAATAGCTTTCGATCCTGGAGCAATTTTACCAACACTACCTATAACATTAGCTTCAGGCATATTGGTATGAGAAAGAATACAGTCTTCAGTCATTCCATATCCTTGTAAAATATTAATTCCTAATTTTTCAAACCAAATAATAAGACTCGATGCTAAAGGTGCAGCTCCTGAAAATATATAGGTAGCCTGAGACAAGCCTAATTTTTTTTGAATCTTTTTCTTAACGATATTACCAATAATTGGAAAGCCTATCATGCGATCCAATTTTTTTTGTGGCATATTTTGTAATATTTTTTCCTGAAATTTGGTCCAGATTCTAGGTACTGCAAAAAATAAATCTGGTTGTGTATCTTCTAAATTACTTGCAAATGTTTCTAATGATTCTGAAAAGGTCATAGATGCCCCTCGAAATATGGCACCGAGCTCTATTCCAATTCTTTCTGCAATATGAGAAAGGGGTAAATAGGAGAAGAATTTAGGATGATTTGGTAGTGGAATATTATTTACAAAAGCATTAGATGCATTGGTGAAATTTTCTACGGTATGCATAACACCTTTAGGTAGGCCCGTTGTTCCTGAAGTGTAAATAATTGTAATTAAATCGATAGCTAAATTATCTGGTAAATGTTTTAAAGGTTCATTTTGAGAAATAATATTTTCCCAAGTAAGCGTTTCATAATTACCATACATACCTACACTAATAACTGGCATGTTTGAAATTGCTGCTTTTTGAGAAGTATAATCATCTAATTTACCAACAATAATAGCTTTTGATTCACTATGATCTAGTATATGTTTAATGGTGTCGGCCTGTAGCGTAGGGTAAATAGGTATGGAAACATGACCAGCCATCATTATTGCGATATCGGCCATTACCCAATGTGCGCAATTTTTTGACAATAGTGCAATTTTACTTTGTTTAGGAAAATCAAATGCTTTTAAGGCAGTTGCCATTCGCCTTATTTCATTTCCACTTTCCTTAAAAGTGTAAATAATGAGTTTGTTATTGATATGTTGTCTTAAAAATTCTTTATCAGGACTGTTCTTTTCCCAATATTCAAAAGCCAAAAGAGGAGATTCAAATTTTAACATGTATTGATATTCAAGTTAATAGTCTGCTAAATTTAGTGAAAATAAAGATATTTATAAGGTTTTTTTGTAACTAATCAGTCATTAAACTGAAACTCAATTTAGCGATAAAGATTATTGATTCCAAGCCATTCATGCGATTTTCAATTGTATTATGGATTTCGGGTCGGATTTTGGCGAAATTTTGTGCAGTTTGTTGAATCTTACTTCAAAGGATAACTGCTTATTATTTTTCTCAATGCGACATTTTTTGCATTGGTATTGCCCGTAAATGTATCTCCTTCAGTAAATTTTGCCATTAAAATTTCTCTGGCACCCCTACGAGAATAATCATAAACTATATAAATTGTACCATCCTTATCTTCCTGCCCATCCGGGTATGAAACACCTTGTCTTACATCTAAAACTAGCCCTTTTGACCAAGTTAAACCATCATCTTTAGAAACAAATGCTGTAAGATGTGAACGGTCAATTTTCTCATTGATCAATCCATGTTTAACAAGTAATAAATTACCAGATTTAAGTCTTCTTATAAAAAAACGAGCAGATGGGTGTTGTATATTTGATGCTTTCAATTTGCTCCAAGTTTCACCCTTGTCATTAGATTTACTTTCACCAATACCATATTTCGTTCGAACCAACATTCAAAGAGATTTATCATTTTTTTCAACGATCATATGTTCGTCATAATTTTGTACGTCAGTAGGTACATCGCAGGCGCCACGCACAAAAAAAGTTATGCCTTCATCTAAAGAAACAATCATTTTAGCACTAAACTCTGTATCTCTCCATGAAGAAACTGGAAAAACCCATTCACCAGTTGACAATACAGTTGGCTTACACATCATAACACCATTTGTAATTTTAAAAGGTTCTGACCAATTAGAATTTTCATTATTTGGATTTTTATTAATTTGAGCCCAAAGTATTGCATTCGCCCCATCATGATCAATGGTTTGCGCCCAAAAAGACCATAGGTAGCCATTTGGATCTATCCATAATTCGGGATCAAAAGCCCGTAATGGCCCTTCTTCATCTGGATCAATAATGCGTTTTTCTGACCAAGACTTACCGTTATTTCCACTAGTGGCAATTACCACATAATTATTTTGATCTTCTTCTGGTGTTTTACCGGCATACCATGTAGCCCAAAGTTGTCCATTTGGACTTATAGCCAAACTCGGAATCCCTTGAAAATTTCTACTGATTAAACTATGATCTTGTGCATACATAAAAATGCTTGCCCCATAAATTATTACCTGTATAATATTCTTAAAAAGCTTATTCATTATTCTTTTTTTTAATTCAATCATATCCATTTTAATGTGTTCAAAACCTTTAGGCAGTTCCAAATTATCATATTGAATTTAAAGATATTAAATCATAGATAACCATTTAGTTGCCAATATAAAAACAAATTTATAAACCTTTTTTGAAAATTACAGCCCTTTTTCAATAAAATCCATAAACCATTGTTAACAACAAAAAATAATTGGTCATAACATAGTCTTTTTTTCAAATTGATTGGTTATACCTTTTTTATGGATGATTTAGTTTTTAAAATATGTTTTCAAAAGTATGAATGGTTAATTCTTCATTATTTAATAAGGTTTTAGCCAACCCCTTTGTTTTTGTTAATTCATAATTAAAGAAAAATTTCATGGTATGAATTTTACTTGCATAAAACTCTTTTGTTTGTTTATGGTTGCTTTCTTTTAAGTTTTTTTCTGCATTTACAGCAATTTTTAGCCATTGCCATCCAATGACAATTGTACCAAAGAAATCCATAAAAACAGTTGCATCAGCTAGATATCGTTCGTGATTACCTTTTATTGCATAGGGCATTAAATGATTAATAACTTTTTGAACCAAGCCTAAATTTTCAAGAAGTATTTGTGCATAAGGTTTTAATGTATTGTATGTATTGGCTTCATTTATAACGGATTGTATTTCGGTGGCCAATAATGCAATGGCTTTGCCATTTTTCATAGGGATCTTTCTACCCAATAAATCGAGTGACTGAATACCCGTGGTACCTTCATATAAAGCAATAATTCTTACATCTCTATAATATTGTTGTGGCATAAAATCAAAACAAAAACCATAGCCACCTAAAATTTGAACAGCATGGCTTGTCGATTTTATTCCTTGCTCGGCAGGATAGGTCTTTGCTACAGGTGTAAGCAATTCGAGCAATAAATTATATTTTTCTTTTTCTTCGGGTGAAGCACTAGTCATTTCTTTATCTAAATAAATTGCTGTTTCAAAAATCAAACTCAGTGAACCTTCAATAATCGCTTTTTGAGAAAATAACATTCTTTTTATATCCGGATGATTGATGATCAAGGTTTGTTCTTCATCTGCATCTTTTTGACCCGAACTGTTTAATTTTCTTCCTTGCGGACGTTCGTTTGCATATTGAAGAGATGCGTAATAGGCGGCAGATGCAATGGCAGCACCCATACGCCCGGTTGCAATACGCGCTTCGTTCATCATTTGAAACATATAGGATAATCCTTTATTTTTTTCACCAACAAGCCATCCTCTACAATCATCATTATCGCCAAAAACGATATGCGTTGTGCAATATCCTTTTTGCCCCATTTTTTCAAATTCACCTACAATAGCAGCACCATTATAAACAAGTTTTTCATTATCACTGGGTCTGTTTTTTGGTACCACAAATAATGAAACACCTTTTATGCCAGAAGGAGCATCTTTTATTCGAGCAAGAACCAAATGCACGAAATTATCTGCAAATTGGTGATCTGCCGCCGATATAAATATTTTTTGTCCTTTAATTAAGTAATAATCTTCTTGGGTAGGAATTGCCTCCGTAGCTACATCAGAAAGTGAACTACCCGCCTGAGGTTCAGTTAAACACATGGTACCTCCCCAGGTGAGATCGAGCATTTTTGGTACATAAGTATCTTTTAAAAATTGACTTCCAAAAGAGAGAATTAAATTGGCAGATCCTGCCGTCAAACCAAAATAACCTGGAACGTGATTGTTGGCAGCTTCCATAATAAAATATGCGGCGTGAAATATAGAAGAAGGTAATTGTAAGCCACCATCATCAAAATCATATATGGCGCCAACAATACCCATTTCACCGGCACTTTTTAAAATATTTTTAAATTGAGGGTGGATATTAATTTTCCCATCTTTAAAATAAGAAGGATTTTCATCCATATCCTTTATATAAGGAAACAGAGATTTATCAGAAAAGGTTTTAATCGAATCGATAAAAATATCAATGGCCGTTTTATCATAGGCATCAAAACGTTCTTTTTTTAATAAATTTTCTATTTTGTGTACTTCAAATAATAAGTATTTTAAGTTTTCTATATCTACGTATTGGTTGGTCATGGCTTAAATAATTTAGTCAATAAATTTACAGGTTAATTAGTAAATAATTTGTTTTTTTTAGATCAAAATACAATTAAGTTTAACAATATGATAAGCAGGTGTTTAAATAAGTATTTAATTATTGATAAGCTCATGAATATGCTTTAGGATGTTTGCATTTTTTTCTTGATAATTAAACCATGTAATATTTGCATCTCTTTTAAACCAAGTATTTTGTCTTTTAGCAAAGCGACGTGTATTTTTTTTGATTTCAGAAATGGCAAAATCAAGGTTAATAGCTCCATCAAAATATTGAAACAATTCTCTATACCCAACAGTTTGTAGCGCATTTATTTTTTTGTTTGGATATAATTTTTTTGCTTCTTCGATCAATCCGTTGGCAATCATTTGATCTACTCGTTGGTTAATTCTATCATAAATTATTTCTCTATCTGCAGTAACACCAATTTTTATAGTTTTGAAATTCCGATCCTTTTCTTTGTTTTTTAAAAAAGAGGAATAAGGTTTTTTGGTTCCTATGCATATTTCTAAAGCTCTGATAACTCTTTGTTTGTTTTCGATATCAATTTTTTGAAAAGTAACCGGGTCTAATTCTTTTAATTGCATTTGCAGAGCATGCATCCCTTTATCTTCAAATTCTTTTTTTAAATTTTCTCTGATCAATGGATCTACCTCAGGAAAATCATCTAAACCATTTATCACCGCATCAACATATAAACCACTTCCACCCACCATAACCAAAATTTGATGTTCTTTAAAAAGCTGATCCAATTTAATAAGTGCATCTCTTTCAAAATCACCTACACTATAATCGTTGAAAATTGATCGATTTTGAATAAAGTGATGTTGTACCCGATTTAATTCATCTTCAGATGGTACGGCAGTACCAATACGCATTTCTTTGTAAAACTGACGAGAATCACTAGAAATAATATCTGTTTTAAAATACTCAGCCAATACAATACTTAATGTTGTTTTGCCAATTGCTGTGGCTCCAACAATAGATATGAGAAATTTTTGCTTCATTTAAAGCAAAAATAAATTTTATTAGTGAGACTCTAAAAATTAATTTCAATTTTTAGTTAAACGAGCCTGCTAGCGGTAGGCAGGCTAATCTCGCTTCCTGTGCTGAACTTGTTTCAGTATCTAACGCGAGACCCTAGTTAACCGGCTAATTGGCCTTTAGGTTTTATTATGTACTTTGTGTTTTAGAGCTGCGGAAAGTATCCTAGTAGATAATTTTTCAGGAATTAAAAACTGATAATTTTAGGGGTAGGAATTCCGTTAGCCTTTACAATATAGAAGCATAAGTTTATTATTCTAGAAAGATAAACCGGTAGCAATAATTATTGGTATTAAAATTCCTACTATGGTAAGAACAATCAACGCAATAAATATTGTTTTGTCCGATCCTTTATCATCAAAATAATTCATACCAACTGATAATTTATTTTTTTCAATCTTTTTCATTTTCTTTTCTTTTTTAATTTTTCCAAATTCAATTAGTTCTTCATTAATTAATTTTAATACTTTTGCGTTTAAATCAAGTAAAAAAAAGACGAGACAAATATTTTGAAATTATAAAGAATTGGTCTCCCTCGGTTTAATTGCTTAAAAACCGCCCACAACTACAATAATTACATTTGTTTTTAATATCATTTGATACCCCCGTCTTTCTAACTAATTAAAAGATTTATGAACTCATAAGTTATGAGTATTACAAATTTATAACGTTTGTTTCTTGTTGTCGTGCACGAATTGGGTAAAATTAGTACACTTTTTATGCACTTACTAACGTTATATTGTTAGTAGTTTAGTAAGATTATTAAAAATCTAGTTATGTATAAGTATTTTTTAATTGAAAAAGATTGTAATTCAATAAAAAGAATTAACAGTATACTCAATGATTTTCAGCATTATAAATGTATAGGATCTACTAGTGACAATGTAGTGGCAATGAATTCGATTTTAAAAGAATCGCCTAATTTGGTATTTTTCAATATTGACAGTACGGTTGATGACCCATTTTTGTTTGTGCATGAATTGAGTAATTTTATGAAAAAATTACCAACTTTTATTGCTATTTCGTCTTTTAAAAACAAATCGTATCAAATAATAAAAAATGGCTTTTCTGATATTTTACTCAACCCTATAACGGATTTAGAAGTCAGAAAAACTATTTTGAATTTTCAAAAGAGGTTTCCGGTAACCGTAAAAAAGAGAATTTGTTTAAAATCGTATAAAGATTTTCAATATTTAAATACCGATGAAATTCTTTTTTTAAAAGCCGATAATAATGCTACTGATTTTTATATGAAAGACGGTAGAGTGATTAGTGCTTTTAAAACCTTAAAAACATTTGAGCAACTTCTGCCAAAAGAATTTTTAAGAATTCATAAAAGTTATATTATTAACAAAGATTTTGTTTCGAGAATTCAGTTTGGAAAGTCTACCTGTACCATTAAAAATAATCGGCAAGATATTCCTTTTACCAAAACTTATTTGGATAATATTGAATTAATGAATAACACCTTATCTTATTTTTCTTACCAAACATTAAATTAGTTTTTCCTTTCAAAATATAGTGTTTTACTCACAGAAATAGCACTTTCACTAAATAATATGCCTTTCACAATACCCTGTTTTACCCTTATATGGGATGCTTTCACTAAAGACTGTACAATTAATTAGTCTGCATTTTCAAATCCTATTACATTGGTCCCAGCAAGAAGCTTCTTACATTATTTTAAGGGAATACAATGTAACTATCAAAACTTTTCATTGTAAAAAACTATTAACCGCTAGGGTTCTAGCAAGTAAACTATTGTCTAAATTTTAAAAAATAACATTATGAAAACTATTAAATACTTTATCGCATTATTTATTTTTATGAACGTATTATCTTGTACATCAGATACTTCTGTTGAAGATGGTGTTTTGGCACAAGAACAAATGAAAGAACTACAAGCTACAGGTGGTGAAACATCAGCTACAATTGATAATGAAAGAGATGGATAGATAAACTACTCGATCCTATAAATTTAAAAAACCTTAAACATTTGTTTAAGGTTTTTTTTTACATTTGTTTTAAATATAATAGCTATTGAAAATCTATCTGACTTATTTATTTAAACATATTTTGAATACAATTTTAATTGTTATCGTTCTGGTAACAATTATAAATTGTAATACAAGAACAAAGGATAAGTTAGAATTTGGTCAGGTTGAAAATGATAGTGCTGTTATTTTTCTTCAAAATGGAAAAAGTAAAAATCTGGACTTAAATAAAAGAAAAGAATTCTTAAACAAAGCCTATCGTTATAATAAAGATCAAATAAATGATTCCATCAAGAATAACAATTTATTAAAGATTGCGTTTCAGGCATATAATATAAGTGACACAATTTTTTATAAGAAAGTTAATTTAGAAGCACAATTTTTTTCAAGAAATATTGGTGACACTTTAGGTTTAGCAGAAACTTTTTGGAATGATGCTATATTTTATTTAGATAATGAAAAAATAGACCTTGCTTTTTATAACTATTTTCAAGCCTATAAAAATTATGAAAGTATAAATCACGAATATTATGCAGCAAAAATGTTGTACAATATGGGCTTTATTCAAGGTAGCATCAAGGATTATACAGGTAGTGAAATTTCAATTATTAATGCTATTACTAAATTTAAAAAAATTGATCGGTTTCTTAACCTTTATAGAAGTTATAATTATTTAGGTCTAATTTATTCAGAGCTTCATGAATTCGAAAAAGCTATCTTTTATCATAAAAAATCTTTAGAATATTTAGATGAATTAAAAATTAAGAAGACTTATTTAGAAGGAAGCTTAAATGATATTGGTACAGTATATCAAAAGCAGGGAAATTATGACAAGGCTCTGGAATATTTTGAACAGGCATTAGATAATCGGGTACTTAAATCAAAAAACATTTGGCATTATTCGCGATTGATTGATAATAGGGCCTATACTAAGTTCTTACTTGGTGATACGACCAATTTGTTGGCTGATTATAAAATGGCCTTGCATATTAAAGATAGTATAGAATATATTCCTGGAATCATCATTAGTAAATTCCATTTAGCAGAATTTTATGCAGTCAAAGAGGATACCATTGCTGCTATAAATAATGCAAACCAAGCCAAAGAATTGGCATTACAATTAAATAATAACAGAGATATATTAAGATCTTTACTTTTACTTTCTAAAATTGATAAGGGTGGTTCAAGTGGGTATTTAGAACAATACGTAACTTTAAGCGATAGTTTACAAGTAGAAGAAAGAAAATTGCGAGGTAAATTTACCAGAATACGTTTTGAAACAGATGAGTATAAAGAGGAAACGGAAAAGCTTTCTCAACAAAAAATTATGATCGCAACCATTAGTGTTGCGGTGGTTTTATTTTTGATTTTATTATATTATTTAAAAGTACAACACGCTAAAAATAATGCCTTATTGTTTGAAAAAGAACAACAAAAAGCCAAAGAAGAGATATATGAACTAATGATCAAACAACAGTCTAAGTTAGAAGAAGGACGATTAAATGAAAGGCATAGAATATCGGAAGATTTACATGACGGTGTACTGGGTAAACTTTTTGGTACCCGATTGGGTTTAGGGTTTTTAGATGTTAAAGGAGATTCGGAAACCATTTCAAAACACAGTGCATTGATAGACGAATTACAAACCATTGAAAAAGAAATTAGAACCATATCTCATGAGTTAAAAAATGATATGTTTTCATCAGAGATTAGTTTTATTGATTTGGTGGAAGATCTGATAAAAAGCCAAAGTAAAATAGGAAACTTTACTTATTCGGTTTTTTGTGACAGCAATATACAATGGGATAAAATTAATGAGAATATAAAAATTAATTGCTACAGAATAATTCAAGAGGCGATTCAAAATATTAATAAATACGCTGAGGCATCTTTCGTGAAAATAGATTTTAATTTAAACCATAAAAGTATTAAATTGAGCATAAAAGATAATGGTATAGGTTTTGATAAAAAGAAAATTAAAGGTGGAATTGGATTGAAAAATATGGAATCGAGGACGCTTAAAATTGAAGGTGATTTTTTTGTTGACTCCGTTGTTAATGAAGGGACAACGTTGGTATTTATTATCCCTGTTTAAATATATAAGTTATGAAACGAGCATACCAAATTTTGAAACACAAGGGAATAGCCTGCACTCAACTTGATTGGGTGACTAATGGCGAACCTGCGGCAAGCAGGCAGCATATGTCACCTATAAAAATTAAAATTTAGACATATGACAACAAATTATACTGTATTAATTATTGATGATCATCCTTTGATCTCTAATGCATATGAAAGTGCTTTT
>CAYPHN010000109.1:0-10099 GCA_964410265.1 uncultured Flavobacteriaceae bacterium
ATTTGGATATTTTTTTAATTTTAATTTCCGTCAAGCGGATGATATCCTCCTCTGTTATAGCTCTTTTTAAATGTTTTATATGTGGTTGCAATCCAAGATCTATGGCTGCAATAACACCTTTCCATGTTTCCTCTTCTTCAATATCACGATAGATTCTGTTTTCAATAAAAATTCTTTCCAACGAAGAAAAATGCCATTGTTCTTCCAATTCGTTCAATTGAATTTCTAATTCGGCCTTTAGCAAGTCTACCGTATGATCTGTTGAGTATTTTAAGACTTCCGAAATTCCTATAAAAACAGGTTTGTTATTTTGAATGATACAGCATAGTGGAGAAATAGAAACTTCACAATTGGTAAAAGCAAATAAAGCATCAATTGTTTTATCGGGCGAAATACCACTGTGTAATTGAATCAGTATCTCTACATCTCTTGCGGTATTATCTTCAATTTTTTTAATTTTAATTTTACCTTTTTCATTGGCCTTTAAAATAGAATCAATAAGGGATGATGTAGTAGTACTAAAAGGTATTTCATTGATAACCAAGGTTGTTTTGTCTTGTTGTGCAATTTTTGCTCTAACTCTTACTTTGCCACCTCTAATGCCATCATTATAATTGGTAACATCGGCAATACCACCCGTTAAAAAATCTGGGACAACATGAAAAGATTTTCCTTTTAATATTTTTATAGAAGCATCAATCAATTCATTAAAATTATGTGGCAATATTTTTGTTGACAAACCAACCGCGATACCTTCAGCGCCTTGGGTTAACAATAAAGGAAATTTAACAGGTAAATCAACAGGTTCTTTTCTTCTCCCGTCATAAGAGGCTTGCCATTTCGTGGTTTTTGGGTTAAATACAACAGATAAGGCAAATTTAGACAAACGTGCTTCAATATATCGAGAGGCTGCGGCACGATCACCGGTAAGAATATTTCCCCAGTTACCTTGCATGTCAATAAGCAATTCTTTTTGACCCATTTGCACCATGGCATCAGCAATACTAGCATCCCCATGAGGGTGATATTGCATGGTATGACCCACCAAATTCGCTACTTTATTATAACGCCCATCATCTAAATCTTTCATAGACTGCATGATACGACGTTGCACCGGTTTAAAACCATCATCAATGCCAGGAACAGCACGTTCTAAAATTACATAAGAGGCATAATCTAAAAACCACTCTTTGTACATGCCAGTAATTTTAGTTATGGTTTCCTGAGCTGTATTACCTTGGTTATTAGTGTCTTCTTGTAAGTTGTTGTTCTCTTGTTCCATGTGTGTTCCTTCAATAGAAGGCTCAATTAATTATAAAATATCACTTATTCTTTTTCTATGATATCCAATTCTACTTTTAGATTATCAATGATAAATTTTTGTCTATCTGGCGTATTTTTACCCATATAAAATTCCAATAATTGCTCAACAGGTGTTTCTCTATCCATCATTACTGGGTCTAATCGGATGTCTTTTCCAATAAAATGCACAAATTCGTTAGGTGATATTTCACCTAATCCTTTAAATCGTGTAATTTCTGGTTTTCCCCTTAGTTTTTTAATCGCAATATTTCTTTCTTTTTCAGAATAGCAATAAAATGTTTCTTTTTTATCACGAACCCTAAATAATGGTGTTTCTAAAATATAAAGATGCCCTTCTTTAATGACTTCTGGAAAAAATTGCAAGAAAAATGTGATCAAGAGCAAACGAATATGCATACCATCTACATCAGCATCTGTGGCAATAACGATATTGTTATAACGTAAATTTTCAATGCTATCTTCAATGTTCAATGCTGCTTGTAGCAGATTGAACTCTTCATTTTCATAGACTATTTTCTTGCTTAAACCATAGGAATTCAACGGTTTACCTTTTAAACTAAAAACGGCTTGGGTATTTACATTTCTTGATTTGGTTATAGACCCACTGGCCGAATCTCCTTCGGTAATAAACACAGTACTGTCTAAACGATTGTCTTTTTTCATGTCGTTTAGATGCACCCTGCAATCGCGTAATTTCTTATTGTGTAAACTGGCTTTTTTAGCACGATCTCTAGCAATTTTTCTGATACCCGATAAATCCTTTCTCTCTTTTTCGGCCTGTAGTATTTTACGCTGGATATGATCTGCAACATCGGTATTTCGATGTAAAAAGTTATCCAATCTACGTTTAACAAAATCAAGAATAAAGGTACGTACTGTTGATAAGCCGCCGCCCATTTCGGTAGAGCCTAATTTTGTTTTTGTCTGACTTTCAAAAATGGGTTCCATTACTTTGATACTAATGGCAGAAACTATAGATTTTCTAATATCAGAAGCTTCGTAGTTTTTACCAAAATATTCACGTATGGTTTTAACTATGGCTTCTCTATAGGCATTTTGATGTGTACCTCCTTGGCTTGTATGCTGCCCGTTTACAAAAGAATGAAACTCTTCACTATACTGTGATTTGCTGTAGGTTAAGGCAATTTCAATATCTTCTTCCAATAAATGAATAATAGGGAATAGGGGGAATTCACCCATCACATCAACCAGTTTAGATTCATCAGCGATATTTTCTTCTAATAGGTCTTTTAAACCATTTTCAGATCTATATTTTTCACCGTTAAAAAGAATAGTAAGACCCGTGTTTAAATACACATAGTTTTTAATCATTTTCACTATATATTCATTTCTGAATTTATAGTGAGGAAAAATAGCCGTATCGGGAATAAAAGAAACTTTAGTCCCTTTTCTTGAACTTAATGCTTCAACAGGTAGGTCGTTTACTAAATTACCTTGTTCAAATTCCGCTATTTTAGTTTGATCATCTCTAATGGATTGTACCCGGAAAAATGAAGATAACGCGTTTACCGCTTTGGTACCAACACCATTTAGTCCTACTGATTTTTTAAAGGCTTTTGAATCGTATTTACCACCGGTATTCATTTTTGAAACTACATCAACAACTTTTCCCAAAGGTATACCTCTTCCAAAATCTCTAATGGTAACCATTTCATTCTTAACAGAAATCTCAATTGTTTTACCCGCTCCCATAACATATTCGTCAATAGAGTTATCAATAACTTCTTTGATTAGAATATAAATACCATCATCGGGCGCAGACCCATCTCCGAGTTTACCGATATACATACCGGGTCTCATCCGTATATGTTCTTTCCAATCTAATGAACGGATATTATCTTCTGTGTATGATGTTTGATTTGCCATTAAATAATTGCGTTATGTAGCGATGCTAAAGTAATAATTAAGAGGAAATAATAAAATACAACGGGCATTTTTTTTTACAATAAAAATAAAACCCAATGAAGTGATTATTTTATTATTTTTACGATAAATAATATAGACACCATGATTAAAAAGCAAATACCCAATTTATTTACGCTATTGAACTTATTATCAGGTTTAATTGCAATAATAATGGCTTTATCTGATAAGTTAGTTGATGCAGCCTTTTTTGTATTTCTAGGTATATTTTTTGATTTTTTTGACGGTTTTTTTGCCAGAAAATTTAAAGTAGAAGGGGAGTTTGGTAAACAATTGGATTCTCTTGCAGACATGGTAACCTCGGGTGTAGTTCCAGGAATTGTTATGTTTCAACTAATTTTATACGCCACAAAACAACAATGGTTTATGCAGTTGTCCTGCGAAATTGGTTCCTGGCAAAACTATGGTGAAACTAATATGTATTACACTGCTTTTATTGGACTGTTGATACCTTTGGCTTCGGCATTCCGATTGGCAAAATTTAATATTGACGAACGACAGTCTAGTTCTTTTATTGGTTTACCAACACCCGCATTGTCCATTTTTGTAATGTCATTACCCTTAATTTTACACTATTCCGATCAACAATTTTTTATAGATATCATTCATAATAAATATTTATTGATATTAATCACCATTATTGGTAGTTATTTGTTAAACGCAGAATTACCTTTATTTTCACTAAAATTTAAAAATTATGATTGGGCAACCAATAAATCAAAATATATTTTTATAATACTCACCATTTTAATGCTTGTGTTCTTTAAAACTGTAGCCATACCTTTGGTTATTATATTGTACGTTATTATTTCTGTAATTGAAAATATTACAAATAAAAACACAGTTAGTTGAACGGCACACAGCTAACTCAACCCTTGAACCGATTCCTACCTGCCCGCCTTCGTCATTCAGGCGGGTTATTGGACCCAGTCCATCAGCTGATGGATTGCGTTTAATACCTTAATTTGAGCGTTTGATATAGTGATTTCTAAACTTTTTTATTTTAATGCTGAATAATTTTTTTTTCTTTTTACACAATTTTTTAACATTTTTACGGTTTATGGATTATTATATTTTGATGATATAATCTTCTCCCTGTTTAATCAATCAATTATTTAACACTATTGTTAAAATTATTATTGTCATGAAAACAGAAAATCAAACTTATCTTTTGAAATTTATTTTAGTGCTATTTTTTTTAGCTACTACTATAGTCAAATCTCAAACAACAATTCCATTTGCCCAGCGGTATGAAACCTCAGGTATTAATGGAGATCTAACCATTATTGGTAATTCCATTTTAGGGGATAGTAGTGATACTCCCTACAATGGTATAATCCAAAATAACTTTATCGATATGGTTTTTGTTGATATAGATAATGATGCTAGTACTTTTAATTCGAGTAGCGCAAATTTCACAACCAATAGTTGTAATAGAGTTGTTTATGCAGGTTTGTATTGGGGTGCAGTTTCCGATGGAGCTTTTCTAGAACCCGAAATAATAAAGTTTAAGATTCCAGGAAATACTTATCAAGACATTACCGCAGATATCAATTTAGATTTAGTTTATTATAAGGATGTTACCGCTATTGTTGCTGGAAACTCCAATGTAAGCGGTGATTATTTCGTGGCGAATATTAGTTCTTCAGAAGGAACAAGTTCTGCAGCGGGTTGGTCTTTGGTTATAGTTTATGAAGATCCATTAGAAACAAGAAAATACATTTCAACATTCGATGGTTTTTCGGCTGTAAGAAATAGTCCGAACAATGAGGTAGAATTCGCTTATTCTGGTTTTGTAACACCGCCATCAGGCCCTGTAGAAGGTCGGGTAGGGGTAGCAGCTCTGGAAGGAGATTTAGGTTGGTCTGGTGATCAAATGTTATTTAGAGCAGATGCAAATGCAGGGTTTACAGCACTTTGGGATGCTGAAAATGATGTCGATAATTTTTTTAATAGTAAAATTACGAAAGATGGCGCTCATGTTGTTGATCGTAATTTAAATAGTACAAATACTTTAGGGTGGGATCAAAAACTCATAAATATTACCGATTTGAATGTAGGTAATAATTTAATTGGTAACAATGAAACCGGTGCAACTATAAGAGTAACAAATAGTGCTGGTGGAGATTGGATCTATACTTTTTTAAATACCTTTTCCATTAATATTATTGAGCCAAATTTGCAGGTATTGACAAGTGTAGAAGACACTTCAAATAATAATATTACTTTAAATTCACCGGTACCATTAGGTTCTACGGTATGGTATAATATTAATTTCCAGAATATTGGAACAGATAATGCAGAAAACACATATATTTTAAACATTTTACCATTGAATGTTACCTTAGATGAAAGCTCAATTATTCTTCCGGCAGGAGTTAGTTATAGTTTTAATCAAGCTACTAGAGAATTGAGATTTAATATACCAAATACCTTGGTTGAAAGAGGATCATTGTCTACTTCTCATGATATACGTTATCAGGTTACGGCCTCAAATGATTGCTTTGATTATACCGATGCATGTACAAATTTATTAGAAAACAGTATTGCCTCTTATTACGATGGTGAAACATCGGGTCAAAATATATCGGCCCAACCAGGTTTAAACGGTATTAATGGATGTGGTTTAGGTAGTGTTGGTTCTATGGATCTATTTGTAGATACCAGTTCTTGTTCTTTTGACAGTGAACTATATTTTTGTAATAACACATTGACGTTTTCTGGTGATGATGGGTACGACACTTATATTTGGACCAATGAAAATGGTGATGTTATTGGTAATTCAAAAGATATAACAGTAACAGGCGCAGGTGTTTATACTGCAACGCAAAGAAGAACGGGTTGTACTGAAACTATTAGAACCGTTACTGTATTAGGTTTAGACGTTACTGTTAATCCAGTTTCTGCGCTTTGTAAAGATAGTAATGGTAGTGTTGATATTACAGTAAATGAAGCCTCAAACAGTTATACTTATGAGCTATACCAAGGAGCAAATCTTATTTCATCTGTAAATAAAGCTTCCAATCAACATACATTTTCAAATATAGATATTGGAAACTACAGTGTAAAAACAATTAAGGAAGATGGTTGTTTTGATATCACGGCATTTACTGTTACTGAACCCACACTTCTGGTGGCAACATCCAGTAAATTATACAATATAACTACTTGTAATGGTTCCATTTTAAATGGAAGTATGCAAGCCACAGCATCCGGTGGGGTTGCACCTTATGAATATAGTATGGATGGAGGTACTACTTTTCAAACAGAAGATATATTTTTGGTTGGTGTTGAAAAAACTTATGACATTACCGTAAGAGATGCTAATGGATGTACAACGGTTACCAGTGTTGCTGTAGGTTTTGATCAAGAAATTGAATACGAAATAACTCAGGAAGATATTATTTGTGTTGGTGATACCGATGGTAAGATTAATATTAATTTGATTAATGACCAGGGTTATACAGTGAGCTACAGTTTAGATGGTACCAATTACCAATCCAATGCAAGTTTTGGAGGATTGGCAATAGGGACTTATGATCTTTTTATCAAAAAAGAAAATGCCTTTCATGTTTGTGAAACCCAAACAACCATAGATATTGATCAACTAATATATTTACAATTAGAGGCTTATACTGATTTTTCATGTGAAGGATCAAGTAATATTGTTATAGCTCAGGTAGATCCAATCTATCAAAATGATGTTACCTATACACTCGATGGAAATATTAGCAATACTTCGGGGATTTTTGAGAATGTTAGTAAAGGCACCCATAATGTAACGGTAAAACATAATGAGTTTGGTTGTAGTGACGAACCAGTTACGGTTTTTGTTGATGAGTATGTTCCGCTTCAATTTCAAGTAGTGGAAACAGGTATCAATGAATATACTGTTGTTGCCACTGGTGGAGAAGCAGCTTATGAATACAGTTTTGATGACGCAGATGATTATAGTGCTAATAATATATTGGACTTAAAAGCCACTAGAGAAACAAGAGATTATATTTTTTATGTAAAAGATCAAAGGGGTTGTGTATTGGAAAAAACAATCTTTTTAGAATTTTTAGATATCAAAATTCCAGATTTTTTCACACCACAAGATGATGGTATCAACGATACTTGGTATCCTATTAATATAGAAATATACCCTAATATTTCCGTTCAGGTATTTGATAGATACCAGAGGATGATAGCGTCCTATAAAGGCACGCAATATGCCTGGGATGGTAGTTATAAAGGAAAACCATTACCAAGTGGTGATTATTGGTATATCGTAAAATTAAACGATAAAGCGGATAGAAGAGAATTTAAAGGAAATTTTAGTTTAGTTAGATAATTAAAGGGATGAAAAAGATATTAATTATAACATTATTATTGGTTACTGCTTTAAGCAAGGGGCAAGAATTCAAATTAGCACCTTATACCCAGTATTTGGTTGAAAATCCGTTTATTATTTCTCCAGCATATGCGGGAGAAGGTGAAATGAACAGATTGCGAATGAGTGGTGTTTTTCAATGGGTTGGATTACAAGATTCGCCAAACACACAAACTTTATCCTATGATGCTCATATTTTAGAAAAATCGGGTATTGGTGGTGTTTTATACCGTGATAAAAATGGAAATACCTCACAAATTGGAGGGCAATTAAGTTTTGCCCATCATTTAACAATAAACGATGAGAATGCACAGTATATATCATTTGGTTTATCCTATAAGTTCACACAATTTAAAATTGATGTTTCCGATTTTGATAATCCCAATGATGATCCGAATATTGGGGGTGATTTATCATCATTCAATTCAAATTTTGATGCAGCATTTTTATATAAATTAGGTCGTTATTATATTAGTTTTAATGCAGCCAATATTTTAAATAAGAGTGTAAGAGCATTTGATGATACAGAACCAATAAAATTGCGTAATTACTATATCTATACAGGTTATATTTTTGAAGTTAGTGATGGTGAATATGAAATAGAACCTTCAATTTACTTTAAATTATTTGAAAGTGATTCGCGATCAATTACAGATTTAAATGTAAAGGCAAAGAAGATTACTATGGATGGGTATTACTGGGCAGGCTTTAGTACAAGGTTTATTAATGACCAAAGTTTCTCTGCATCAGCCATAGTACCAATGTTAGGTATAAAAAAACAAGATTTTTACATAGGTTATGCATTTCAATACAATATTAATGAAGCAATTGAGTTAAATTATGGAGGAACACATATGTTAACTTTAGGATATGATTTTGAATCGAAAAGGGGGAATTCAAGATGGTAACTAAAATTAAAAAATACAGTTATGAAAAAAGTAAGAATTGTTCTGTTTTTTATGTTGGTTGTAATTTTAAGTTTTTCAACTTATGGTTGATAATTAATTTTAAGTCGTTATAAAACAGAATCAAATAGTAAAAAAATAAATAATGAAAAGTTTATACATTTTAATATTAGTGCTTAGTATTACATTTTTTAGTGTTCAAAATTCTAATGCACAATCGGTGACTGAAGTTGAGAAAACAGTTTATAAAATAAATAAAACGAAAACACCTCAAAAAGTAAAAGAATCTTTAAAAAAATATTCGGCATATAAAATTTCAAATGAAGTTACTTATGTTAAAAAGGATAAAGGTACAGTGTATAAATTTAAAGTACAAAAAGGAAACTGGTCTCACTTATTGTTAATCGATGAAAGGGGTAAAGTTTTAGGAATAGAAACAGGTGAACATTAAAGCTTAAAGTCATCTGGGAAAGATTTTAAAGAATTTTTCAGATTTGTTTGTATGGCCTTATTAACGATTCGTTAATAAGGCTTTTTTTTGCAAATTTCATCTATTTCCGACCAGACACTATTTACAAATTCAACTTCTTTTTCCTTTCTTTTAGCTCAAAGTTTTCTCCCAAATAAACCTTTCTAACCATTTCATCATCAGCGAGTTCTTTAGGGGTTCCCTCTTTCAAAATACCACCTTCAAACATTAAATACGTCTTATCTGTTATTGCTAGGGTGGCCTGCACATCATGATCGGTAATTAAAATACCTATATTTCTGTCTTTTAAATGCGCTACAATATTTTGAATATCTTCAACGGCAATTGGGTCAACACCGGCAAAAGGTTCATCCAATAAAATAAATTTAGGGTCAGATGCAAGTGCTCTGGCAATTTCTGTACGGCGACGTTCACCACCTGAAAGCAGATCACCACGGTTTTTTCTAACACGACCTAAGCTAAATTCATCAATAAGAGATTCCAATTTCTTTTTTTGTTCCGATTTTGAAAGGTTGGTAAATTGCAATATGGACATTATATTATCTTCTACAGATAATTTTCTAAAAACTGAAGCTTCTTGAGCCAAATACCCAACACCTCTTTGCGCACGTTTGTACATAGAGTCATGAGTAATATTTTCATCATCTAAAAAAATTTCACCTTTATTTGGCTTTAACATACCCACAATCATGTAGAATGATGTTGTTTTTCCTGCGCCATTTGGTCCTAACAAGCCAATAATTTCTCCTTGTTCCACTTGCAACGAAATACCTTTAACAACTTTTCTGCTACCGTACATTTTCATTATATTTTCAGCTCGTAATATCATATTTTATCTCGTGTTATTTTTAGCAGTTTTTATATTTGTCATAAAGCCCTTCTTTATTTAAAATTGAGGGAATTATCTTCTCAATTCACTAAGAACATCACGGTTTTTTTTTTGTGTTTGTTTATATAATTGACAACTTTATGCTCAGATTGAATCATATTATAGTTATTTGATGATTGCTTTTGACTTTTCTTTCTTGCAGCGAGTGTGCCTAAGGAAGTTCTAGCATGCAA
>CAYPHN010000110.1:0-9833 GCA_964410265.1 uncultured Flavobacteriaceae bacterium
TTGCAATATAATTGTATTTTTCGACCAAAGAAATAGGGCGCTTAATTTGATCGTGAATCATTGCAATTTCAGCAGTGTCTGTACAGTTTTGTAGGCAAATTAAGATTGTTTTTTTGACAATGGGATGAATAATATTTGGGGCTATTTCCGTTAAAGGAACCAATACAAATTTCCTGTCCAACATTTTTGGATGTGGAACTTTTAAATTGTTATAAAAAATAATATCATCATCAAAAAGTAAAACATCAATATCAATAATACGATCTTGATAATTTAATGATTCATTTCTTTCCCTGCCTAAAACTTTTTCAATTTGAAGCACAGTTTCGATTAGTTTCTCAGGGTTTAAATTGCTAGAAATTTCCAAGCAAAGGTTGTAAAAATCTCCACCTTCAAAACCCCAAGATTTGGTTTTGTAAATACCCGAATTTTTTTTAACATGACCAACTCGTTCGCTAATAAGGTCAACCGCCTTTTGCAGGGTGATTAATTTATCACCTTGGTTGCTGCCCAATGACAAATATGTGGTTCGAACTATTTTCATTTTTTACCCATTTGAAAAATATAAGGGACTATTTTAAGAATATAAATGCAAAGAAAATAAAACAATAGGATAAAAGTTTATATTTGTTTTTTATTTTTTAACAATTGTAACAATCTATGTTGTTTAGCGACTTATTGTAAAATATTTTATATGACTTTTTTAAGAGAATTATTGGCAGTCATACTTGGCGTATTCATTTCATTTTTTATTATGTTATTGGTATTGGTAGGTATTGGATCTGTATTTAGTGAGGATGAACAGATTACTGTTAAAAAAAACACAGTATTAACCATAAAATTAAAAGACGTAGTTAAAGATTACGCTCCGAAAAGTAATGATCCTTTTGGTGAGATATTTGATTTTGATGATAAAAAAATGGGACTTAATGATATTATTAATGCGATAGAAAATTCGAAATATGATGATAATATTTTAGGTATAAGTATTGAAACATTGTGGTTGAGAATGGGAATCGCACAAACGCAAGCCATTAGAGATAAGCTTTTGGAGTTTAAAGAATCGGGTAAATTTATAGTTGCTTATGCGGATGCTTACGATCAAAAAAATTATTATTTAAGTTCGGTAGCCGATTCAATTTATGTAAACCCGGCTGGGATATTAGAATTTAAAGGATTGTCTGGAGAAATTTTATTTTTTAAAGATTTTCAAGATAAGTATGGTGTAAAAATGGAAGTTATTCGTCATGGAAAATATAAAAGTGCTGTTGAGCCTTTTATTGCCAATGAAATAAGTGAAGCAAATAAAGAGCAAGTAAAGTCATTTTTAAATTCAATTTGGGATGAACTTGTTGAGGATATTAGTGAAAGCAGAAACAAATCTAAGGAGGAAATTAATCTTATTGCAGATGAATTGAATGCGAGAAGTCCAAATCTTGCCGAAGAAAACAAAATGATAACTGCACAACTTTACAGAGATGAGTATGAAGATATTATTAATAAATTAACTAATAGAGAAACCATTGATGAGGTAAATTCGATAAGTTTGAAAGACTATATAGGAACTGGTAAAGGAAGAATTAAATCGACATCAAAAAATAGAATAGCAGTTATTTATGCCCAAGGGGAAATTAGATATGGCAAAGGAGATGAAAATTATATTGGTCAGGAGTCTATTGTAAAAGCACTGAGAAAAGCTCGAAAAGCTAAAAATGTTAAAGCCATAGTATTAAGGGTGAACTCTCCTGGAGGTAATACCTTACCATCTGACATTATTTGGCGAGAAATTGAACTTACAAAAAAGGAAAAACCATTTGTAGTTTCTATGGGTAATATGGCAGCCTCTGGAGGTTATTATATCGCTTGTAATGCAGATAAGATTATTGCAGAGCCAACTACAATTACAGGAAGTATAGGCGTTTTTGCAATTGTGCCCAACATTAGTGAATTTGCCGATAGAATTGGAATTAATGCAGAGCAAATTGGTACCAATAAACAATCAGTTGGATACAGTTTCTTTGAACCTATGCCAGAAGGGTTTTATAATGTAACCATGGAAAGTATTGAATTTGTTTACAAGGGTTTTGTTGAAAAAGTTGCTAATGGCAGAAATATGACTATAGCTCAGGTAGATAGCTTGGCACAGGGAAGAGTTTGGACGGGTAAAGAGGCCTTTGAAAATGGTTTGGTAGATGAGCTTGGAAGTTTGGAAGACGCCATTAAAATTGCTGCAGATTTAGCTGAATTAGAAGATTATAGGGTTAGAAATTATCCAGATTTTGAAAAAGATTTTAAAGATTTATTCAAAGGGCCTTTTGGAAGTGCTAAGGCTTCTTTGATAAAAGAAGAAATTGGTGAAGAATTTTATAACCGAATTAAAAGTTTTAAAGCAATATCGGAGTACAAAGGTATTCAAACAAGATTACCTTTTTTAATAGACATAAAATAAGTCCCTGCTTAATTTTTCTTTGGAAAGAATGGTATAAATAAAAAGGGTTTACCGAATTATTATTGCATTAAAAATTAAACACTTAACTAGAAACATGATATAGCTATCATTAAAGGTAATTTAAGATATAATTCTGCCTTGGTCAATTTAACTTTTCGATTGTTTCGTTCAAACAATTTTATTCCCAAGACACCCTCCATTTGTTTTATTTGTCTGCTCAATCCAGGTTGAGAAATAAACAGCCTGTCTGCAGCTTTTCTAAAGTGCAATTCTTCGGCTACTGCTAAAAAATATCTTAAATGTCTATGTTCAATTGGGTAGCCCATAGTTATAAATCACTGGTTTAAATATTCGTGTTGGTCACCAAAATTAAGAATATTTTTAATGCAAAGGGTTTATTGGGTATAGATTTTAAATACCATTAAAATTGGGAGTTATTTAAAGGGGTCAAAAACTCTGCATTAATTGTTCAGAACTATAAAGTCTACCAGCTTAGCAGCTAAATTTGCCGTAAGATTGTCCCTGTCAAGGGTTGGATTTAATTCGGCAATATCACAAGATATTACCTTGTTTGTTGCAAACAGAAATTTCAACATTTTAAAAACAAAGTAAGGAGTAAAACCTAAAGGGGAAGGTGCACTTACACCAGGGGCATATGCTGATGAAAATCCATCTAGATCAATGGTGATATACAAATAATCAATCTTGCGAATAAAAGGAATTAAACGTTGTTGAAGCGCTTTCATTTCTTCTGTAGACGATTCACAATCATAATTAATAGTATAGTCTATTTGATTATTTTTTGCAATTTCAAATAGTTCTTTGGTATTAGACTGTCGTTGTATTCCAATAGCAAAATAATCGATGGTTTCCTCAGTTTTTTTAAGTGGTTAATGATTTGATTAAAAGGTGTTCCTGAATTGGGTTTTCCTTCTACGGGTCTCAAATCAAAATGGGCATCGAAATTTATGATTCCAATTTTATTCTGGGAAGTATTTTTAACAGCCTTGTGAATTCCAATAAAATGTCCAAACGCCATATCGTGTCCGCCACCAATTGCAATTGGAAAAATTTTACGAGATATCATCAAAGTAATCATCTGAGAAAATGCTATCTGGCAAGACTCCATATCTTCATCGATACAAATAATATCTCCAAAATCTACAATGTGTTTTGACTCAAAATGTACGGGTAATTTTGCCAATCGTTCTCTAATAACTCTCGGCCCTTGTTCTGAACCAATTCTCCCTAAATTTCTTCTAACACCTTCATCACAAACATAACCTATTAGTGCAATGTCAATTTTTTTTTCCTTTTTCAAGAAATTAATATTGCATAATTCTATTTCTTGATACCAGTATTGATTCTCTATTTCAGGATTCGATTTTCTACCTGTCCAATATATTCTTTGGCCAGGTAGTTAGTCTGTATTGGTATGTGTAAATAGTTCTTCTTTCACGCGAATCAATTAGTTTTTATACCAAATGCTTATTAAAAAAGTGTTTTAAGCAAATCGTTATTTACCAAATTAGGAAGGGTTACTTTTAAACTTGGTGTACGCTCCATTTCTCTTTTTATTGCAAATAAAGCTTCATCATTTCTTGCCCAGCTACGTCTTGCAATTCCGTTGTTTACATCGTAAAACAACAAGTTTTTCAGGCGTTTACCCGCCTCAGGTGATCCGTCAAGTACCAATCCAAAACCACCATTTATCACCTCGCCCCAGCCAACACCACCGCCATTGTGAATAGAAACCCAGGTAGCACCTCTAAAGCTATCTCCAATGACATTATGTATGGCCATATCGGCAGTAAATTTACTTCCGTCATAAATATTAGAGGTTTCTCTATATGGTGAATCTGTACCACTTACATCATGATGATCTCTACCTAAAACAACGGGGCCAATTTTTCCAGCGGCAATGGCATTGTTAAAAGCTTCGGCAATTTTAGACCGTCCTTCTGCATCTGCATATAAGATTCGCGCCTGTGAACCAACCACCATTTTGTTCTTTTTAGCATCTTTAATCCATGTGATGTTGTCATGCAACTGCATTTTAATTTCTTTTGGAGCGTTATTATCCATAATTTCTTGCAGAACATCAAGTGCAATCTGGTCTGTTTGATCTAGATCATCGGGTTTACCCGAAGTACAAACCCATCGAAATGGTCCAAATCCATAGTCAAAACACATAGGTCCTAAAATATCTTGTACATAGGATGGATATTTAAAATCGATGTTATTCTCGGCCATTACATCAGCACCAGCGCGTGATGCTTCCAATAAAAATGCATTGCCGTAATCGAAAAAGTAGGTGCCTTTTGCAGTATGGTTGTTAATTGCATTTACATGTCTGTGCAAAGATTCTTGCACTTTTTCTTTAAATACATTTGGTTCTTCTCTTATCAATCGATTGGCTTCATCATAAGAAATACCTACAGGATAATATCCACCTGTCCAAGGAATATGTAATGATGTTTGATCAGATCCTACATGGATAAATAAATTTTCTTTGTCAAAGTGTTCCCAAACGTCTACAACATTTCCAATATAAGCAATCGAAACAACCTCCTTATTATCTTGGGCTTCGTGAACACGGCTTACGAGGCTCTCTAAATTATCTACCAATACATCTACCCAACCCTGCTTATGACGTTTTGTTGCCGCTTTTGGATTCACTTCTGCACAAATAGTGATACAGCCAGTAATATTTCCAGCTTTGGGTTGTGCACCGCTCATACCTCCCAAACCAGAGGTTAGGAATATTTTGCCCAAACAAGTTTCTCCTTTTGGTAAAAATTTACGGAAAGCATTCATTAAAGTTATTGTTGTTCCATGTACAATTCCCTGAGGGCCAATATACATAAAAGAACCTGCTGTCATTTGGCCGTATTGGGTAACACCAAGTGCATTAAATTTTTCCCAATCATCGGGTTTTGAGTAATTTGGAACCATCATTCCGTTGGTAATGATCACCCTTGGGGCATCCTTAGAAGAAGGAAACAAGCCCATTGGGTGGCCAGAATACATATGCAAAGTTTGTTCGTTGTTCATGGTTGCTAAATATTGCATCGTAATCAAATACTGCGCCCAGTTTTGAAAAACAGCACCATTACCTCCATAGGTAATTAATTCTTCTGGATGCTGTGCAACATTTGGATCTAAATTATTTTGAATCATTAGCATAATGGAAGCTGCCTGACTTGATTGTGCAGGGTATTCATCCATAGGTCTTGCATAAAACTTATAATCCGGCTTAAATCTGTACATGTAAATTCGACCTAAATCTTTTAGTTCTTGGGCAAATTCAACAGACAGTGTTTCGTGCCATTCTTTTGGAAAATAGCGCAAAGCATTTCTAATAGCCAGTTGTTTTTCTTCTATTGATAAAATATCTTTTCTCTTTGGAGCTCTATTGGTATCTTTTGGATAGGTTCTTTTTACAGGTAAACTATTCGGAATTCCTTGTAGTATTTGTTCTTGAAATGTCATGAAATATATTTTATCTTACAATAAAGGATTGATTTTTAACCATATCAATCATGTTGTTAATATCATCTTTTAAAATTCTATCTTCTTCTAGTTTATCAACTTTATTTCTAATGATCTTGTAATTGGTTTCTATCAAATTGGAGAACTTATTGGGTCTTCTAAACTCTAATGCCTGAGCTCCATACATCAATTCTATAGCCAAGATTTTTTCAATATTCCCTAAAATTTGATTGAATTTTCGACTTGAAATACTTCCCATAGAAACGTGGTCTTCCTGGCCCAATGAGGTTGGAATACTATCGGCAGAAGGAGGAAAACAGAGCGATTTATTTTCAGTAACTAAAGCTGCTGTTGTGTATTGTGGTATCATAAATCCAGAATTTAAGCCTCCACTTTGGGTTAATAAACGAGGTAATCCATATTTTCCTTCGATTAGTAGATAACATCTTCTATCGGCTATATTTCCTAATTCTGATGCTGCTATGGAACCATAATCTAGTGCCATGGCTAAAGGTTGCCCATGAAAGTTTCCACCCGAAATAGCTTCGGTATCACTCAAAACGATAGGGTTATCGGTTACAGCGTTCATTTCAATCTCTGCCAATTCATTTAAATGGTAATATGCATTTCTAGATGCCCCATGTACTTGAGGAATACAACGCATAGAATATGGGTCTTGTACACGAATACAATTTTCATGTGATTTTATATTTTCAGACCCTTCAAACAGCATACGCATTCTTTTGGCAACTTTTAAGTTTCCTTTAAAGGGACGAATTATATGTAAGGCATCTTTAAATGGTGATTCACTTCCTTGATAGCCTTCAATACTCATCGCACCAGCAACATCAGCTAAATCAAGTAAATATTCCATTTTTCTAAGTCCAACAATAGCGTGTGCTAAAATAAACTGGGTGCCATTTATTAAGGCCAAACCTTCCTTTGCATTCAATTGAATAGGACTTAAATTGTGTTTTTTTAATATTTCCTTTGCAGGAATGATCTCTTCATCCATCCAAAATTCTCCTTCTCCAAATAAGGGTAAAAAGAGATGCGCTAAAGGAGCCAAATCTCCTGAAGCACCTACAGATCCTTGTTCGGGGACCACAGGTATCAACTCATTTTCTATAAAATAGATAATACGCTTGATTACTTCTAATCGAATGCCAGAAAAACCCTGACATAAGGCGTGTACCTTACAGATCATCATGATTTTTGAAAATTCTTTATCAATTGGGTTACCTACGCCAACTGCATGTGTAATCAATAAATTTTTTTGTAGCTTATTGGTTTCCTCAACAGATATTTGCACATCGCATAAAGGGCCAAAACCGGTATTTATTCCATAAACAGCTTTACCAGAATTGGCAATGGTCTCCACTTTTTTTCTACAATCCTTTACCTTTTGGATTGCTTCATCATTCAATACAGCCTTAATTTCGCCGTTTGCAATGGCGGTAACTTTATCAATTGTTAACCTTTCTATTCCGTAATTAAACATGTTTGTGTCTTTTTTTAGTTACAGCAAAGTAAATCATATTTTTAGATATACATAAGACCAATCTATTTTGTGATTGATAATTAAAAGTAATCAATTAATATTTGATTTTCCCTTCACTAAATTATGTGAAACTGAATTTATAAAGATACAAAACACTAGTGTTATGTCAAGTGTTTTGTGTCATATAAGTAGAAGTTTATTTTTGTTTAGAGCAAGGCGATATTTTTCAGCATAGCCTTAGCTATGGTTAAAAATATCAACGAAGCTATCGGCAAAAAGGACAAAACTTGGTATGACTAAAATATGTATGACATGACATTAGGTATATAGACGATTAGAAGTGTTAATTGTTAAAATGCTAAAAAATTTCGAAACCTTTGATTATTAACCCGCATTATTCGTTATGTTTTTGTATACGATTGATATATAGTTAGTTCTATAGCCATGCTTACACATGATAAGGTATTGACATACAATAGTTTAAATTGCAATTCACCATACATAACTCAAAATTACACGAATTGTTATAAGTAGAACTGATCAATATCATTTTTTAGTAGTCTATTTTTTTAGTACTTTATAGGAATAATTTTACAATTATAAAATCATGAGAAAAAAGGAACCCATTTCAAAAATAATGACTACTGATTTAATAACTTTAAGTTTTTCAGACACATTATATTCGGCAGAAAAAAGAATGAAAGTCAATCATATACGTCATATTCCAGTAGTGGAAGGTGAAAAATTACTAGGTTTGTTGAGTTTATCTGATTTAAAAAGAATTAGCTTTATTGATGCATATAGCAAAGAAGGAACAGAAGATACACCTGTTTATAATATGCTAAGTATTAATGATATAATGATTAAAAGTCCAATTATCACCACATCAGATACCTCTATTTTAGATGTTTCAAAATTATTGGTTAATGAACAATTTCATTCATTACCTGTGGTAGATCGTGGAAAGCTAGTGGGTATCATTACCACAACAGATATATTGAATTTTTTTATAGATTTTTGCTAGTTTCCAATTAATTATATATTGTGGAAATAAGATAATCATTTTTACTATTTTGAAATAGATATATGCTGATCTTAAAAAAAGTAGTGTACTTATTATTTTTGTCTTTTTATACTTTTGGTTTTTCTCAAGAAATCTCGGGTGTAATTTTTAATGATAAATCTGGCGAACCTTTGGTAGGTGCTTCTATATACTTTAACAATACAACCCTTGGAACTTCAACCAATTTAAATGGTGCATTTACTCTAGAATATAAAGAAGCTATTAGAACGCCTCTTATTATTTCATTTATGGGTTTTGAAACGTTAATTATTAATGATTTTTCTAGATTATATAATTTAAAATTTTATTTAAAGGAGTCACCTAATGTTTTAAAAGAGGTAACATTAAATCCAAAAAAAGATTGGCCCAGAGCATTAAAATTAAAGGAATTCAGAAGAAATTATTTGGGTGAAACCGAGAATGGATTGGCATCTAAAATTTTAAATGAAGAGGATCTTATATTAAGATTTAATAAAAAAGAAAAGCAATTAACAGCTGTTGCCAATGTTCCTATTTTAATAAAAAATGCCAATCTTGCGTATGTGATTAAGGTTAATTTAAGACATTTTGAAGTTAATTATTCTTATGTAAGTATCAATAAAAAAATATTAAATATAAAATATGTTTATTTTTTTGGAAATAATTTTTATAAACCTTTAGATGAAAATTCTACAAAAATAATTTTAAAAAAGAGAACGGAAACTTATCTTGGTTCGCCACTTCATTTTATGAGGTCTATGGCAAGTGAAGAGCTCGAAAGAGAAAAGTATAAAATTTATAAAGGAAACCATCTTGTCAATCCTAAAAAATATATTACTGTAACAGCTATTGATAATTTAAATAATGTAAAAGTAGTATTTAAAGATAGGTTGAATATCTTATTTGAAGGAGATGAACAATCTTTTATAAAAATTAAAGTTCCAGAATTTTATATTGATAATTTTGGAAATTATTCTCCAACAGATGCAATAACATTTGGTGGTAAATTAGGAGAGAAAAGAATGGGTGATTCCTTGCCAATCGATTTTTTAATGATAAAAAATAAAAATTAAAGAGTTCCTTTTTTTAAATGGATTACTAATTTTGCAAAATCATTTCTTCTTGCGTATAAATGCATTTTCATAGATATTAATTCATTCGGCAGGAGTTATTTTTTTACATAATTCACCTATCAATTGATAAGGAATGTCTTCTATTTTCTTAAACCGAATACAACTTTTACCCATATCTAATTTTCGTTTAACATGTTTCGGGTACTCTTGAACAAACCAACAATTCTTTTTTAGTATTTAGCCATCCCCCGTTTTTTTAGATGAACGATAAATTAA
>CAYPHN010000111.1:0-9829 GCA_964410265.1 uncultured Flavobacteriaceae bacterium
TATTCGTTTGGCGCAATATTACAAAGATTCCGAAATAGAGATTTGTAATGGCAATGTAATCGCTCAATTGGGCAATATAAAACATGTAGTTTTTGATCATGATGGAACCATAAGTACACAAAGAGAAGGATGGGAGCATATTATGGAGCCCGTAATGATCAAAGCGGTTTTAGGAGATCATTATGAAACTGCAGATAAAACATTATATGACAATGTTCGAAATCGTGTTTTAGAATTTATTGATCTATCTACCGGTATCCAAACTATTGTGCAAATGGAAGGACTGGTAAGAATGGTTGATGAGTTTAATTTAGTGCCAAAAGAAGCTATTTTAGATAAATTTGGCTACAAAGAAATTTATAATACCCGTTTGATGGAAATGGTAAACCAACGTATGAAAAAATTAAATAGCGGCCAGTTAACTGTACAGGACTTTACCATGAAGGGCGCAATAGATTTTTTATACGCTTTAAAAGAAAGAGGTGTGCGTATTTATTTGGCAAGTGGAACAGATAAAGAAGACGTAATTATAGAAGCAAATTCTTTGGGTTATGCTGATGTTTTTGATGGGGGTATTTATGGCTCTGTTGGTGATATTAGCAAATATTCCAAAAAAATGGTGATTGATGATATTATTAAAAAGAACAACTTAAAAGGAAGTGAATTGTTGGTTATTGGTGATGGTCCGGTAGAAATAAAAGAATGTAGAAAAGCCAATGGGATTGCCATTGGAATTGCTAGTGATGAAGTTCGTAGATATGGATTAAATCGAGATAAAAGATTGCGGTTGATAAAAGCTGGAGCGCAAATTATTATTCCTGATTTTTCTCAAACCGAGACATTGATCAATTTAATATTTAATAAAAATAAATAATATATGCCTAATAGTTTATTACCGGATACTTTTTACTTGGGAATGGATATTGGGGGGACCAAATGCAGTATTGTTTTAGGGGATAAGGATTTTTATATTTATGAAAAAATATTTTTCGAAACCAATGTAAAAAGAGGTTATAAGACTGTATTAGAGGAGTTTAAAGAGCATATTCATAAACTTCTAAAAACTTATGACAAAAGTAAATTATTGAAAATTGGAATAAGTTGTGGAGGGCCTTTAGATTCTAAAAATGGAATGATCAATTCACCACCTAATTTACCAGGATGGGATAAAGTACCCATTGTTGAAATATTTAAAAAAACATTTGATGTTGACGTAGCCATTCAAAATGATGCGAATGCCTGTGCTATTGCAGAATGGATGATGGGTGCTGGAAAGGGAACACAAAATATGATTTTTCTAACCTTTGGAACAGGTATGGGAGCTGGTTTGATTTTGAATGGAAAAATATATTCCGGCACCAATGATTTAGCTGGAGAGGTTGGTCATGTAAGAATGGCAGAGGATGGTCCGATAGGATATGGAAAAACAGGTTCTTTTGAAGGTTTTTGTAGCGGAGGAGGAATTGCCCAACTAGGAAAAAGTTATGCAACTAATAAATTAGCACAAGGTAATAAGGTAAATTTTTGCCCAACGAAAGATTTAATATCTGAAATTACGGCAAAATCTGTTTTTGAAGCAGCAATTTCTGGTGATAATGATGCCATGGAAATTGTTAAAATTTCAGCACAGTATTTAGGGAAAGGGCTTGCTATATTGATCGATATATTGAATCCAGAATGTGTTGTAATTGGAAGTATTTATTCGAGAAATGAACAGATATTCAAACCCTTGATATATGAGGTGTTGGCGAAAGAGGTCATTCCGGAAGCTTTGGAAGTTTGTAAAATTTTACCTGCTAAATTAGGAGATGAAATTGGAGATTATGCAGCTTTATGTGTAGCGATGCAGTGAAAGAGAAGTAAGATTTAAGTAGAGTTATTTTTATAAACCACAAAATAAGCTTGAAAAATTGCTAAATAGTGCATGGTAACAATGGCGCAATAAAAAAATATTTAGAATAATAATTATGAGTACAAAAGAAATTTTAGAAAAATTGATAGAAAGATATCCCGCATTAGATGTTTGTAATAAAGAGATATTAGAGGCCGGAGAATTGATTATCGAATCTTATAAAAATTCTGGGCAGCTATTAACTTGTGGCAATGGAGGCAGTTGTTCTGACAGTGATCATATTGTTGGTGAATTGATGAAAAGTTTTTCAAAAAAAAGACCCTTAGATAATAAGGAAAAGGAAGCTTTAAAGGCTGTTGATCAGGAAAGAGGTGCGATTTTAGCAATGAAAATGGAGAAGGGTTTACCCGCAATATCACTAAATGCCCATGCCGCGTTGGTTTCTGCAATTTCCAATGATATAGGAGGTGATTTTATTTTTGCACAGCAAGTAAATGGATATGGCAGAGTAGGGGATGTTTTATTAGGAATAAGTAGTTCAGGAAATTCACAAAATGTGGTTGACGCATGTATAACTGCGAAGGCAAAAGGACTAAAAGTGATTGCACTAGTAGGCCAAACGGGTGGTAAAATGAAAGACTATGCAGATGTTGCCATTTGTGTTCCATCCACTTGTACACCAGATGTTCAGGAGTTTCATTTACCAATTTATCACACCTTATGTATTATGGCTGAAGAGACATTTTTTTAATACGTGTATTTAAATGCAACACTTTTATGTAATTTTGAGTTATGCATATTAAACCTGCCTCGTCAGGCAAGTTATGAATTAAATAAAAGATTATCAGCTAGTTACTGTATTGCAGTATTGTTGTATAACTAGATAAAAATCAATTATATACGAAAATATATCGAACTATTGAACAAAGCAACAGTTAAAAAAATTAAAATGAGAACAAATTATCCCAATGGTACTAACACTGTTTTGATCATTCTTTTTAGTAGCTTTTTAATTACACAAGGGTGTAAAAAAAATATGAATGAAAAACTTGTTGATACCAATAAAATGAATGAAAAACAAATAACATTTGAACCTAAAAATCACGTTCTTGATAATAATGATAATTTTTCTCCTAACGGAAAACATTTATGTTATGACACAAGAGGAATGGTTTTTAATAACAATTTAGCCAATTCTAAATCAATTGAAAAAGTAGAAATTGCTACAGGAGATATAACTATACTTTGGGAGCCAGAGTCTATTTCTGGTAAAAATGCAGTTCCTGGTGTGGCTGCTGTATCCTATCACCCTATAGAAAATAAAGTGATTTTTATTCATGGACCCTTTCTTGATGAAGTTGAAAAACGTGGTTATTATAACATTAAAAATAGAACAGGTAAAGTGGTGAGTGCAGATGGTAAAGGTGTATTAACGAATATTGATATGCGGGATACTGAAATCAATAAACCAACAACACCTGGTGCACAAAGAGGAGGGACGCATCGTCACGAATACACACGTGATGGAAAAAGAATTGGATTTACCTATGATGATTTTTTACAACAAGATTACGATAGAACCATAGGTTATATGGAAGCCAGTAAGAATTCCCCAAAAGGCTATACCCATTATTTTGCTACTTTGGTTAAACCTGTTAAAAAAGGAACAGCAAAACCAGGTGAAATTGAAAAGGCGTTTAGTGATTCTTGGGTTGATTATAGAGGAATCAAACGTGCTTTTATTGGAAAAGTACGTGCAGAGAATGGTGTAGACTATGAAAATTCACTGTTTGTGGCCGAGATTTCAGATGAAGTGAATATTACTACAGCTATTTCCGGGGATAGTGATAATTATCCAAGTCCTCCAAAAGGTATTAAAATAAAACGATTAACTAATAGTACCACCGATGATGGTATCGTTCGTGGTTCTTATGATGGAAAAAGGATTGCTTATTTGTCAGAGGATAAAAATGGAATAAAGCAAGTTTTTGCAATTGCCGCTGATGGTTCAGATCTAAGCAATAATGAAGATAAAAAACCAAAGCAAATCACAAATTTTAAAGCTGATGCTTCCAATATTAGATGGCATGTAAGTGATAATTGGGTTTTTTCTATCAGTGAAGAAAAAATCTATGCTAGTTATGTTGGTCAAGTAGAAACTTTTGGAACAACTATTTTACTTACCTCAGATGATTTAAATAGAAGTAATTTGGTGGTATCTCCTGACGGGTTGATGTTGGCATATAACGTAAAAGTAAAAGATAAAAATTCAAAACTCATTGTTGAAGGTAAAGCTAAAGATGAATTTGATCAGATCTTTGTATTAAATATAGATGATAGGTTTAAAATTGATTAAAATAAAAAACTAACCAATTTAAATTATAATAATTGAATAATATGGAAGATAGTATTAAAAACATTAAATTCAAAGGTGCATTTGCATTGATGACATCACTTTTCTTTATTTGGGGGGCCATCGTTTCTCTAAATGATATTTTAATTCCGCATTTTAAGGAGTTGTTTGAAATGAATTATACAGAAACCATGTTAATTCAGTTTTGTTTTTTTGGTGCTTATTTTTTAATGGCCATACCTGCAAGTATGTTGATTGAAAGAATTGGGTATAAAAAAGGTATTTCATTCGGTTTGGTAACTATTGGTGTTGGTGCCTTAATATTTTTACCTGCTTCTTGGTTAATATCATATCCTATGTTTTTATTAGGACTTTTTATTATGGCCACTGGAAGTGTTATTTTACAGGTTGTTGCCAATCCGTTTATTCTTGTTTTAGGCCCTCCAGAAACAGCTTCCAGTAGACTGAATTTAGCACAGGGTATCAATTCACTTGCAACGACATTAGCTCCTTTGGCAGGTGGATTAATTATTTTAGGTCACTATGATTCAGTAGAAGAATCAGCCGCTGCAGTGGAAGGTCCATATCTTGGGTTGGCAATTTTTGCTTTTGTGATTGCAATAGTATTTTCTTTTTTGAAATTGCCAAAAATAATAAATACGGATGGTGAAAAAATAAAAGGAAATGTATTGAAATTTAAACGATTAAAAATGGGTGTAATCGCCTTAACTTTATACGTAGGTGCAGAGGTGGCCATAGGAAGTTTTATTATTAATTTTTTAGGAGAACCAAATATAGCTGGAATGGTAGAGAAAAAAGCAGCAACATATATACCGTTATATTGGGGTGGTTTGATGGTTGGACGATTCTTAGGTTCTGCAATTCTTCAAAAAATTAGTGCCCAAAAAGTACTCTTAATCTCTGCCTTTGCATCGGTATTGTTATTGGCTATAACTATTCTTAGTAATGGTTATGTCGCCATGTGGTCTATGCTTGCGGTAGGTTTATTTAACTCTATTATGTGGTCTAATATTTTTGCTTTATCCATTGATGGTTTAGGGAAATATACCAACAAAGCTTCTGGTATTTTGGTAATGGCTCCTGTTGGAGGTGCTATATTTCCATTGTTACAAGGTGTATTGGCTGATATGCCGGCAATAGGATTACACATGTCGTACATACTACCATTACTATGTTATGGTTTTATTATTTATTATGCCCTTGTAGGTTATAAACCAATAGATGGAGAATTAGAAAAAGTAGAAGCCTAACCAAATAAAATAAATACAATGATAAAAAGACAACTGTATTTAAAAGTAAAAAATTTTAAGTTCAAAAATATAAGTCTAATTTTGATTATTTTACTATTTATAAGTTGTAAAGAGCCTGTAAAACCTTTGGTTTCTGATAATTTTACATTTGCCAAATTGCACCAAGAAGATTTACAACTTAGTGTATACATTACTGCACATCAGGTAGATAATTTATTGTCATTAGAGTCGGGAAGAAGAGAAGCTCTGTCTTTATTAAGAGCAAATGGTATAACAAAGGTTTATATTGAAGTTTATAGAAGTGGCCTTATTGTCTCACCAGATTTATTAAAGTCGGTCTCTGCATATTTTAAGGAAAACGGATTTGAAGTAGTAGGAGCTATTGCTACAACGCCAGGCAAAGATTTTGGAGTTAGACAAAAGGGGCAATTGACCTGGTTTAATTGGCAAAATCCAAAAACGCAAGAAGATATTAGAAATGTTATGCTCGACGCTGCACCAGTTTTTGATACTTTTATTGTGGATGATTTTTTACTAACAGCTGATGTTAGTGATGAATCTATAAAAGCTAAAGGCGATAAAAGTTGGTCAACTTATAGAAGAGAATTACTTACCGATCTGGCAACATCTGTTTTTATAGACCCGGCCAAATCTGTAAATCCTGATATTAATATGATTATTAAATACCCACAATCTTATGATGTGTTTCATACATTTGGTTATGATGTAGAAACCGGACCGAAATTATTTGATGGTGTATGGGTAGGTACAGAGTCAAGAGGTCAGTATACCCAACGTTTTGGGTTTGTTCAGCCCTATGAAGGATTTATAAATTATCGTTGGATTTCAACTTTGGCAGGCGATAAAATCGGTGCAGCCTGGTTTGATCATGGCGATTGTGATAAACTCGATTTTATTGAACAAGCATATCAATCAGTTCTCGCAGGAGCAAAAGAATTGGTTATATTTAATTATGGCAGTTTTGTTAATGGTCATCCAGGCCATCATTTACTCCGAATGGATTTTGAAAAATTATTAACTTTATCTAAAACAGTGCAATCCTCACCTGTTCAAGGTGTTATAGGTTATAAGCCACCGCATAGTGATGCTGGAGGTGATCTTTATATCATGGATTTTATTGGCATGTTTGGAATTCCTTTGGTGCCAGATTCTTCTTATCCGGATAAGGCCAAAACTATATTTTTACCAACCCAGGCCGCTACAGATACAGAAATAGCAGGTAAAATTGTATTATCTGTGCAACAGGGAGCACGAATTATTATGACATCTGGGTTCTTGGCCAATGTAAAAAACGGCGATGAATTACTTAAAATGGTTGGAATTAGTAAACCAATTATTCATCCGCTTAAAGCGGAAAAAGTTAAAGTTGGTAACGTAATTGAGGACTTGACCAGACCTTTAGACTTAGAGGCGAATTTTAAAGTTATGGATGCTTCGGTTGTATTAGAGGCTGTTGTAGCAAAAGAAGCTTTACCCTTTTTAACAAAAAGTAAAAACGGTCAGATATTTGTAATTAATTCCCATACTTTTTCACAAGCAGATTTTGACGCAGTAGGGGAAGTATTACTTTGTCCACGTCCATTAGGCTTGATAGAATTACCTAAACCCTGGGTCAACACGATACGCGGCGCTTTCAATAATAATAATGTTATTTATAAACTCGATGCACCAGTAAGAGTTAGTATGCAAACTTTACAAAATGGAGATATTGTAATTCATAATTATAGACAAGAAGCTACCGAAGTAGTTATAACCGGAGTAGATTTTAGTATGTTTTATGATGCATTTGAAAAAAAGGATTTAAAATTTGAGAAAAATGAAGTGCTTTTTCAAATGGAACCAAGATCTCGAGTTTGGTTGAGAAAAAGTAAGTAAAAATCAATGTTCAATTTTTCACCCTTTAATTACCAACCATTATGGTGCCATAACATTTTATTTAAAAGTTGCTTCTACTATTACAGGAAAATGATCTGAAGGATATTTCTGATTATTTACATCAGCTAAAACTGCATATTTTTGAATAGAAATATTCTTTTTACTAGTAAAAATATAATCGATTCTTTGATCTGTTTTTTTATTGATATCGAATCCATTAAATGTCCCCACAGGGCCATAAGGTGCAAGCTGACTAATTTTTTTTGAATCGTTTAATTGTTCTGCTAAAAATTGAATCGGGTCATCTGTTGGTTGTAAATTAAAATCGCCCATCAAGAAAACTGGAAACTTATCTTTGTTTATGGCAGTAATTTTCTGAATAATCAATGCGGCAGATTTTTTACGTGCTTCAATTCCTTTATGGTCAAAATGCGTATTAAATACCCAAAACTCTACACCAGATGCTTTACTTTTTAATAGAATAAAGGTACAAATTCTATTGAGGGAAGCATCCCACCCTCGTGAAGGGGTGTCGGGTGATTCCGAAAGCCAAAATGTTCCGCTTTTAAGTTTTTTATATTTTTTACTATTATAATAAATGGCAGAATATTCTCCCATATCACTTTCTTTAACATCGGCTCTGCCAACACCTACACGCTTAAAAGATTCTAAATTAGCGTCTAAATAATGAACTTGATGTTCTAAACCTTCCTGGATTCCAATTACATCTGCACCATAATAAAGAATTTGATTGGTTAAATTCTCTTTTCTATTTGGCCAAGCATTCTCACCATCATCAGGGTTATCCATTCGAATATTATAAGTCATTATCTTAACAACTTGACATTGCATGGATAAAGTGAACATAAATATGATTGCAAAAGAAATTCCTATATTTTTCATGTACTCAATTTTTAAAGTTAAACAACTATTATTATATTTTTATTTTGACACCAATTTTCATATAGGTGCTTATACGTTTCATGAATTACATTCCGTTTTATTTTATTTGTGGGAGTTAAAATTCCATTTTCTAAAGACCATTTTTCCGATATTATTAGAATTTTACTAAGTTTTTCATGAAGGTGAATTCTATTATTAACATCACTTAATGTATTTAACAAACTTTCTTTAATTTCATCAAAGGTTGAGTTTTTACTTTTATCGGAGAGTTGAACAAGCCCGATAGGTTGTGGGAGATTTAACCCTACAATACAAATTTGTTCAATAAAATCGTTAATTGCGAAACGACTTTCTATGGGAGCTGGTACAATAAATTCTCCTTTGGCTGTTTTAAAGGTATCTTTAACTCTACCTTTTACCTTTAAATAACCATCTGCATCAAGATGGCCGGTATCACCAGTTTTGTAAAAGCCATCTTCGGTAAAACTAGATTTAGTCAATTCAGGTTCCTTGTAATATTCTTTAAACATCCAACCGTTTTTAATTAAAATTTCGTCGGTATCTGGATCGATTTTTATTTCTCCTTCTTCTAAACATTTCCCTGTTCTTCCTAGCCGTATATCGTTCTTTGGTTGAAGAATAACAATTCCTAAAGCTTCGGTCATACCAAAAGTTTCTTGAATATTGATACCTATTTTTTGAAACCATTCGATGGTAACTTGAGGTAAGGCAGAAGCTCCTGAAATTATCAATTTGGTATTATCAAGACCTAATGCAACTCTAATTTTTTTCTTTACTTGATCTGCAACTTTTGGCATTCTAAGCATAGCATCTAATTGAGGTGTTTTCGAAATCACACCTTGTTTTAACTTTGTCCATATACCAGGAACTGCTAAAAATATACTCGGTTTTACATCAGCCAGATTTTTAGCAAAAGTATAAAGTGATTCGACAAAGGATATTTGCCCTTCGTGATAAATTGCACCTGTAACAATCAATGCTTGTTCTGCAATATGATTTAAAGGTAAATAAGAAATAAATATATTTCTTCCAGGAGCATCTAAATTAAAACTATGATGTTTTTTACCTTGTCTAATCCATAAATTTGCAGCCGGTGCGTAGGTGGTAACTGCTCCTTTTGGTTTTCCTGTTGTGCCGGAGGTGTAAAAAATAGCCCAAATATCTTCTAAACTAGGTCTAAAATTTTCTTGATCTGGTTCTAGTCCTTTTATAAATTTGTCTAAAGAAATTCCTGCATCTACTTTCGCACTTCCTTCATAATGAGAAAAACGAACAATGGGTAAATTTTCAGGTATGCCTTGTTTTGCTTTTTCCCAATTGTCTAATTTACCTACAAACAAAAACTGAATCTCGGATAACTCTATCACTTCATTTAATGCTTCTCCAACTAAATTTGCATAAAAAGGTACTGTTACAAAACCACCCAGCATAATAGCAATTTCTGCAATAGCCCACTCATAACAATTCTTAGAATAAATTCCTATTTTGTCGCCTTTTTTAAGTCCAGCAGTTTTCAATGCGGTAACCATTTTT
>CAYPHN010000112.1:0-4355 GCA_964410265.1 uncultured Flavobacteriaceae bacterium
CAGGTGAAACAAACAAAAGCGGTGAAAATTGAAGAACCTGTGACAGAGAATAGCCTTTTTGCTCAAGGCGAAAAATTGTTCAATGAAAAAACTTGTGTTTCCTGTCATCAAATAAACACTAAAATAGTTGGACCATCTATTAAAAATATCGCGAGTATTTACGGAGAAAAAAATGGTAATTTAATTGATTTCTTGGAAGGGAAAAGTGATCCTATTGTTGATACAGATCCTGGGCAAATTGCCATAATGAAAGCTAATTTAGATGGTTTTGTTAAAGAACTTTCCATCGATCAATTAAAAGCACTTGAAAATTATATACTTAATGCAGAATAACATATTGCATTTCAATAAAAAAAGCCATCGGATGATGGCTTTTTTTATTTGGGTTTTAATTGTTATTTATACTACACCCTGTGCTAACATGGCATCTGCCACCTTAACAAAACCAGCGATATTTGCACCTTTTACATAATCAATATAACCATCATCATTCTTACCATACTCAATACAAGAATTATGAATATCGCTCATAATTTGTTTTAATTTGGCATCAACCTCCTCACGTGTCCAATTCATTCGTAAAGAATTTTGACTCATTTCTAATCCGGAAGTTGCTACACCACCTGCATTGGATGCTTTACCCGGAGCAAATAAAATTTTTGCTTCGTGAAATGCCAAAATAGCTTCAGGAGTTGATGGCATATTAGCTCCTTCACTCACACAAATACAACCATTTGTCAACAATACTTTGGCATCATCACCATTTAGTTCGTTTTGCGTTGCACAAGGTAAGGCAACATCACATTTTTCATTCCATGGTGTTGTTCCTTTAACAAATTTAGCCGATGGGTAATTTTCAATATACTCGCTAATTCTTCCACGTCTAATATTTTTAAGGTCCATTATAAAAGCAAGTTTTTCTTTGTCTATACCTTCCGCATCATAAATATAACCTGATGAATCAGACATGCTAACTACTTTACCACCTAAATCGGTAACTTTTTGCGTAGCATATTGAGCAACGTTACCAGATCCAGAAACCAATACCGTCTTTCCTTTTATAGAATCTCCTTGAGTTTTCAACATGCTATCTGCAAAATATACAGTTCCATAACCTGTTGCTTCAGGGCGAATTAAAGAACCACCCCATGACATTCCCTTACCAGTTAAAACACCAGTAAATTCATTTTTTAATTTTTTGTATTGCCCATAAAGGTAACCTATTTCTCTGCCTCCAACACCAATATCACCAGCAGGCACATCCGTATTTGCACCAATGTGACGATATAATTCGCTCATAAAGCTTTGACAAAAACGCATAATTTCATTGTCGGATTTTCCTTTAGGATTAAAATCAGAACCTCCTTTACCTCCACCCATTGGTAGGGTTGTTAAACTATTTTTAAACACTTGCTCAAATGCCAAAAATTTTAAAATACTCATACTCACTGGAGGATGAAAACGCAAACCTCCTTTATAAGGTCCGATAGCAGAATTCATTTGAATACGATAACCGCGATTAACACATATTCCACCATTATCATCAATCCAAGCAACTCTAAAGGTAATAGCCCTTTCTGGCTCAACCATTCTCATTAATAGATTTTTACCATGATAGATATCTTTAGTAACGATATAAGGTATTACTGTTTCTGCAACTTCTTGCACAGCTTGTAGGAATTCAGGCTCATGTCCATTGCGCTCTGAAATCTCATCCATAAAGGCTTTAATTTTTAAATCCATAATTATATATCTGTAAATTTATTAAATATTAAATTTTATGCCGCAAAAATAATCAAATTACAATTAATAAAATATATTTTTCATTATTTATTTCTATGATTTTAAATCATTAAACACCCAAATCAAAAGTGAAATATAAACAACAAAAAATGCTTTTAATTTAAATTTACATTTCAACAAAATAATGTAAATTTGACATCTAATTTGAACAGCTGAAATGAAGAATAAAATAAATGACTTATTGCATGAAATTCAGAATATCAATGCAGATACTCAAGATAAGGTAGAAGAATTAAGAATAAAATTTTTAGGCAGTAAAGGAGTTTTAAAAAAACTATTTGCAGACTTTAAAAATGTAAGTCCGTCTGATAAAAAAGAAATAGGTCAGGCTTTAAATAATTTGAGAAATACGGCTACTGAAAAAATTAATGCACTTAAAAATGCTTTAGAAAATGTTAACCAAAATAAAAATATTTATGGTGATCTTACACGACCTGCAGAGCCAATCGAATTAGGGGCAAGACATCCAATTTCAATTGTTAAAAATCAGATAATTGACGTTTTCTCAAGAATTGGTTTTACCGTTTCTGAAGGACCAGAAATTGAAGATGACTGGCATAATTTTACCGCTTTGAATTTACCAGAATATCATCCGGCAAGAGATATGCAAGATACTTTTTTTATTGAAAAAGATCCTGATATTTTATTGCGCACCCATACTTCTTCTGTACAAGTTAGATACATGGAAAATAACAAACCGCCAATAAGAACCATATCACCAGGTAGAGTTTTTAGAAATGAAGATATTTCTGCTCGTTCACATTGTATCTTCCATCAAGTGGAAGGTTTATATATTGATACGAATGTTTCTTTTGCCGATTTAAAACAAACCTTATTATATTTTACCGAAGAGATGTTTGGTAAATCGAAAATACGATTAAGACCATCTTATTTTCCTTTTACAGAACCTAGTGCTGAAGTAGATATTTACTGGGGTTTAGAAACAGAAACCGATTATAAAATCACCAAAGGTACTGGCTGGTTAGAAATTATGGGCTGCGGCATGGTTGACCCTAATGTATTAAAAAATGCCAATATAGACCCAGAAAAATACAGTGGGTATGCATTTGGAATGGGCATAGAGCGTATAGCAATGCTTTTATACCAAATACCTGATATTAGAATGTTTTATGAAAACGACATCCGTTTTTTAGAACAGTTTAAATCAGTGATTTAACCATGAAAAATCTGAAAGAATTTTTATTTGAACAAGGTTATCATCGTGTAAAACTTAAAAAAACTGCGACAAACCATATTGAAATAAAAGTAAAAATCAACAAAGTTAAAGGTTGTTTTATTTTAGATACTGGTGCTTCCAACTCTTGTGTTGGTTTTGATGAAATCAAAACTTTTAATTTAATTACAGAAGAGTCTGAACATAAAGCTAGTGGTGCCGGAGCTACTGAAATTGACACGCTAATTTCAAAAAAAAATCATCTTAAAATTGGAACCTTTATATTAAAAAAATCATCTTTAATATTACTAGATTTATCTCATATAAATAACGCCTTGGTTAAGCAAAATGCAAATCCTGTTCAAGGAATTATAGGCGCAGATATTTTACATAAAGGGAAAGCTATTATTGATTACAATAAAAAATATTTATATTTATTAAATAAAAATTCAAAAAAATGAGTTCGTCAGATAATCGATATAATTTAAGAGGTGTATCCGCGCAAAAAGAAGATGTTCATAATGCGATTAAAAATGTTGACAAAGGTCTTTTCCCTAAAGCTTTTTGTAAAATTGTACCCGATTATTTGACCAATGATGAAGATTATTGTTTGGTAATGCACGCCGATGGCGCTGGTACTAAATCGTCACTAGCATACATGTACTGGAAAGAAACTGGAGATATTTCAGTTTGGAAAGGCATTGCACAAGATGCGTTGATTATGAATATTGACGATTTATTATGTGTTGGTGCCACCGATAATATTATGCTCTCATCAACTATTGGTAGAAATAAAAACTTAATTGGAGGGGACGTACTTTCGGCAATTATTAATGGTAGTGAAGAATTATTAAAAGAACTCAAAAGCTTTGGTGTAACCATACATTCTACCGGAGGAGAAACGGCAGATGTAGGAGATTTAGTAAGAACAATTATAGTTGATTCAACGGTTACAGCTCGTTTAAAACGAAGTGAAGTGATTGACAATGCAAATATAAAAGCTGGGGATGTTATTGTTGGTTTAGAGTCGTTTGGTCAAGCAACCTACGAAAAAGAATACAATGGTGGTATGGGAAGCAATGGGTTAACCAGTGCGCGTCATGACGTTTTTGGTAAATATTTGGCTAAAAAATATCCTGAAAGTTTTGACCCTGCTGTTCCTGAAGATTTGATTTATTCGGGTTCAAAAAAATTGACCGACGCTGTTGCGGATTTATCTTTGGATGCTGGGAAACTGGTTTTGTCACCAACAAGAACTTATGCGCCCATTATTAAAACGATATTAAATAGCCATGCAAAAGATATACACGGTATGATACACTGTAGTGGTGGCGCACAAACTAAGATTTTACATTTTATAGAAAACCTACATATAATA
>CAYPHN010000112.1:4393-9815 GCA_964410265.1 uncultured Flavobacteriaceae bacterium
CAAGAACAATCTAAAACTGATTGGCGCGAAATGTATCAAGTATTTAACTGTGGCCATAGAATGGAATTGTATGTGCCTAAAGAAATTGCTCAGGATATCATTACTATTTCAAAATCGTTTCATGTAGATGCTAAAATTATAGGAAGGGTTGAATCATCCGACAAGAAAAAATTAACGATTAACAGTGCATATGGAGTATTTATTTATTGACTCTTTGTTAACTTTTTGATTTGTTTGTAACAAATACTATATTTACGCAACTTATGTTACAAAACCAACCGAAATGATCACCCAATTTTTGAATTTAGAATGGAAACAATTCTTCCGTTCATCTTACTGGCAAAAAAGTATTGCACTCAATATTTTAATGACGTTTTTAGCACTCTATTTTATCTTAATGTTTTTAGGATTAGGTTTTGGTTTATACCCAATTCTTAAAGAGAAATTTCCAAATACTGACCCATTAACCATGGTAAACAGTTTTTTATTTTATTGGTTTTTAGCCGATTTGATGCTTCGATTCTTTCTTCAAAAACTACCAGTTATGCAAATAAAGCCATTGCTAACTTTACCTATAAAAAGAAGTAGTATTTTACATTATATTTTGAGCAAATCGGTAATTTCTTTTTTTAATTTTTTACCTCTTTTTACTGTAATCCCTTTTGGAATTATTCTGCTTTCAAAAGATTATAATGTTGCTACAACGACTACATGGATGCTATTGATGTTCGTATTTACATTAATTATAAATTTTTTAAATTTTATTATTGAAAGTAAATCAGCTGAGACTGAACTATCATTTTTACCAATAATTATTATTACTTCAAGTTTGTATGGATTGAATTATTTTGAATTCATTTCATTTTCATCTTTAGTTTCTAAGATGATAAATGCCATAACCGCAAACCCAATTTTAATATCAATACCCATTGCATTTCTAGCTGTTCTATATTACTTAAACTATACCATCTTAAAAAAGAACTTATATATTGATTTTTCATTAAAAGTTAAAACTCAGGTTGCTGCTTCAACCGATATGAGCTGGACAAGAAGATTCGGTGATATTGCACCTTTTTTACAATTAGATTTAAAATTAATATGGAGAAATAAACGCACCAGATCAACACTTTTTATAATGGTTCTAGCACTTTTCTATGGCTTAATATTTTATCCAAATCCAACCTATAAAGACATGACACCCATGTTTGTTTTTGTTGGTGTATTTGTAACAGGAATATTTATGATAAACTTTGGACAATTTATTCCTGCTTGGGACAGTAGTTATTATAAATTACTAATGAGTCAAAATATTAAATACAAAGATTATTTAAAATCTAAATATCTATTAATGATAATTAGTGCAATAATACTTTTTGTTTTAAGCATTCCGTATGTTTATTTTGGATGGAAAATTTTACTAATCCATTTTGCCACAATGATTTATAATATTGGTGTAAACTCTCATGTACTATTGTATGGAGGTTCATTTAATCGTAAAAAAATTAATTTGAGTCAACGTGCAGCTTTTAATTATCAAGGTACGGGAGCAGTACAATGGATTATAGGGTTTCCGCTATTGGCGTTTCCAATATTAATTTTTTATCTACCCTACAAGTTTATCAATTTTGAAGCAGGAATTGCAACACTAATCATTTTAGGTGGCTTGGGTATATTATTTCATCAAAAGCTAATGAATTTCATCAGTAAGAAATACTTAAAATCTAAATACGAAATGATAAATGCTTTTGAACAAGAAAATTAAAATCTATTCTAGAAAAAAATACAACAATGATAAAAACTACCGAACTCACTAAAAAATACAATAGTGAAACCGTACTAAATATTAAGGATTTAGAAATTCCTAAAAGACAAACCTTTGGTTTGGTTGGCAATAATGGGGCGGGAAAAACTACTTTCTTTAATTTACTTCTCGATTTAATTAGGCCTACAACGGGTACAATTATCAATAACGAAATACAGGTAGATAAAAGTGAAGCATGGAAACCTTTTACAGCTGCATTTATAGACGAAAGTTTTTTAATAGGTTACTTAACTCCTGAAGAATATTTTTATTTTATTGGAGAATTACGCGGTTTGAACAAAGCCGATATTGATAACTTCTTACATCAATTTGAGGATATTTTTAATGATGAAATCATTGGAAAGAAAAAATATTTACGTGACCTATCCAAAGGAAATCAGAAAAAATCCGGTATTGTTGCTGCTTTAATCGGGAGTCCTTCGGTAGTTATTTTAGATGAACCTTTTGCAAATTTAGATCCAACTACGCAAATCCGCTTAAAGAAAACCTTAAAATCATTGACAGAAAATAAAGATATAACCATTTTAATATCCAGTCACGATTTAAATCATATTACAGAAGTTTGTGATAGGATTGTTGTTTTAGACAAAGGTAATATTGTAAAAGATATTAAAACATCTACAGAAACACTTAAGGAATTAGAAGGGTATTTTTCGGTTTGAACTGCACCTTCCCTTTTGCCATAATTTAAATATACTTTTTAACACTAAAATTTACAAATTAGTAATCTTTACAAAAAAGCTTAAGCCTTTTCTAAATTATTTGTAATTTTACAAGCCCATATCAATTCATGTTTTAAAGGGGCAATAAGCATTTTGAAAAAAGCAAAAAATTATTTTTTTTATCTCACCATTTTATTAATCATGGTAATTGGTTGTTCTACTAAAAAAGATACTTTTATTAGTAGAAATACCAATGCGATGTCTACCAAGTATAATGTTTTGTTTAATGGTAATATTGCTTTTGATGCCGCTAAAAAACAAATTGACGATACCTACGAAGATAATTTTTGGGAAAGGCTGCCAATAGAACCTCTAAAAATTGAAGAAGACATCATTCCTATGCCTGGGCAAAGTATAAATAAAAATAAAGAGCCTGAAGGTTTTGAAAAGGCTGAAGAAAAAGCAGTTAAGGCCATTCAAAAACACTCCATGGTAATTGATAACTTTGAAAAAAATAAGCAAATCGATGAAGCTTATTTACTTTTAGGCAAATCTAGATACTACTTGCAAAGATATATACCTGCATTAGAGTCTTTTACATTTGGATTAGAAAATTATCCTAATGCCAATTTATATAACGAAACAAGAATATGGAAAGCCAAAACCCATATTAGATTACAAAATGAAGAATTGGCTATTGAAACTTTAGATTTGGTTTTAAAAAACATAGAAATATCTAATGAAGAATACGAAAAAGCCAATACTGCTATGGCCATGGCTTATACAAAAATGGATAGTACACATTTGGTAATTGATTATCTTAAAAAATCAACTTATTATTTTACAGACCAAGCGCAAAGTGCGAGAAACCTTTTTATTTTAGGGCAAATTTACAGAGAACAAAGTAAAATTGACTCTTCGAATATGGTTTTTGAAACTTTAACCGCAATGAAAAAAATACCTAGAAAATATACAATTCATGCCTCCTTAGAAAGGGCAAAAAACTACACTGCTTCAGATAGTACTACCGTGGTTATGTATACTTTACTTGATTTGATTGACGATAGAGACAATCGTGAATATTTAGACGAATTATATTATCAATTAGGCCTTATCGCAATAGAAAACAACAATGCTGAAATTTCCATTTCTTATTTTGAAAATTCTGTTTCCTATAATGAATCCAAACCATTTCAAAAAAGTTTATCTTATGAAAAACTAGGTAATCTGTATTTTGACAAAACCAATTTTAACATTGCTGGATCTTATTATGACAGTGTACTGCAAATTCCAATAAACCAAAACACCAAGAGAATAAGAAAAATTATTAGAAAAAGAGAAAGTCTTAATGATGTTATTTTATACGAGGATATTGTTAAAAGAAATGACAGTATTCTTACCATTGTGGCCATGACACCCGAAGATCAAATATCTTATTTCCAAAAACATATCGAAGTATTGAAAATTAAAGAGGAAGAAGAAAAAATTAAAATGGAAAATGCTACTTTGAATGCAGGCATTGGTCAATTTGATGTAAACAACACAGGCGGATTACAAAATAATAAGGCTAGTACTTTTTATTTTTACAATATACCATTGGTTGGCTCAGGAAAACAACAATTTAAAAATAGATTTGGAAACAGGCCCTTAACCGATAATTGGATTGTCTCGGCCTTGAGCAGCACGCTAAATGAAAATTTAAACGTATCGAGTACAACAACCTCTACTATAAATAATGAACAAAAATATGACGTGAATTATTATATAGATAAAATTCCTAACAACAAAAACAAACTAGATAGTATTGTTTATCAACGCAATGATGCCTATTATAATCTTGGTTTAATTTATAAAGAACAATTTAAAGAATTTGAAATGGCTGCCGTTGATTTTGAATTGTTTTTAAAAAATAATCCAAGTGCCAATTTAATATTACCAACCAAGTACCATTTGTATAAGACCTATGCAAATTTTAACACAGCGTTAAGCAATAAATATAGAGATGAAATCGTTAATGATTATCCTGAATCTCGCTATGCTGAAATCATAAAAAATCCAAATAGTATTTTAAATTTTGGCAAAGATGAAGAGAGTCCGGAATACATATATAAAAGTGCTTATGTGTGTTTTGAAGAAAATGATTATGATTATGCGTTAAGCACTGTAAATGATGCTCTTAAAAATTTCAAGGGTTTAGAAATTGAAGCTAAATTTGAATTATTAAAAGCATTTTTATTATTAAAAACTGAAGGAGAGAAAGCATTTATTGATAAATTAAATTTTGTGATCATTAATTATCCAAATACGGTTGAGAGTGATCATGCAGAATCTGTTATTGAGAAAATGAAAAACAAATTAAAAAAATAGTATATGGATTAGTTTGTTTATTAAAGTAATTAGTACAAGGGGAATAGTAAATAAAAAAATTATGTTTAACGACAAAAAGGGAGTGCCGAATCAAATTGGAGAAAGAAATATTATTGCAAAAAACACATCATTAGTTGGAGATATTAGTTCAGATGGAGATTTTAGAGTTGATGGAAAAATTGAAGGAACCATTAAAACAACGGGTAGGGTAGTTATTGGTCAAGAAGGCTTAGTAACTGGCACCATTGATTGTGTACATGCTGATATTGAGGGTTCTTTTTCAGGGAAATTAATTGTAGATCAAATTTTATCTTTAAAGAGCACAGCAATTATTAGTGGTGAAGTTACGCTAGGTAAACTTTCGGTTGAGCCAGGAGCAACATTTAATGCTACATGTACCATGAAAGGTTCGGTAAAAGTAATTCAAAATGAACAACAAGAAACCAAAAAAACCGCTTAACAAATTCATTCGTTTAACTGGTATTGGTTTACAAATGGGTATAACAATATATCTAGCTTCTTATCTTGGTAAGTGGCTTGATTTAAGGTATCCCAACGAAAAGAACATCTA
>CAYPHN010000113.1:0-9793 GCA_964410265.1 uncultured Flavobacteriaceae bacterium
CAACATCACATAAACCCCGTGTTCTTTAGATTTTAAATTATAGGTGAAATCCTTATTTTTACCAAGGTCAATTCTTGAAATTACAGCATCTTGATGAATTTTTAAACTACTGATTTTCTTATCTTTATACGAACTAACCAATATTTGTAACTTATTATTTCTTTCCGATTCATCAAATTTCATTTGATCATATGCAGGTTCTACTTCCATTTCTTCTGGTATTATCCAAATTTGAAATAAATTTATAAATTCTGCTGAATCATTATTTTTTTCAGCGTGCACAATACCTGTACCTGCACTCATAACCTGTACTTCTCCAGCTTGTAAAGGAACCCATGACTCACTCATCGAATCTTTATGGGCCAAAGTTCCTTCTAAGGGAATTGTAATAATTTCCATATTATCATGCGGGTGTTCTCCAAAGCCCATACCTCCTTGAATTATATCATCATTAAGAACACGTAGTGCCCCAAAATTTGACCTCATAGGATTGTAATAATTACTGAAACTAAATGAATAGTTAGCCTGTAACCAATTATAATTTGCATATCCTCTTTCTCCTGCTTTGTGTAATATATTTTTCATCATCTTTATTTTAAAACAAACTTCCTGTAAAAACCACAAGAAATCCTATCGATTATTTACTATTTCACTCATTATTTGCAAACTTTATCTAAAAGTGCATTGAGTTTTTTAGCTTCTTTAATACTTAAATTTTGAATTGTATTATCAAATTCTTTAAAATTAATTTGATCTAATAATTCCAATCCAATATTGGAGATTTTTACATAAACTATTCTCCTATCATTCTCGCATCGCGTTCGTTGAATTAAATTTTTATCACATAATTTATCCATCAAACGAGTTGCATTAGGCGATTTATGTATCATTCTCTCTTTAATCACATTTACAGTTATTTGCTCACCTGCACCACGTAAAATTCTTAAAATATTATATTGTTGCTCCGATATTTTATATGGTTTTAAAAAATCATTTACCTTTTGATCTAAACAACTTGCCGTTCGTTTGATATTAAAAAATGCCTTGCTTTTTTCGGCATCTAGTAAAATATCTGCTTTTCTATTTTGATTCTTCATCGCTAAATCTCTTTTTCAAATAAAGCAACCAATTCTGCAATCTTATTTTTTAATGCTACATCAACAAGTACATCATCTTTAAAATTATCATAAAACGATGGTACTGCCAAGCTACCCACTATTTTAGCTCCCATTCTTGGAAATTTTCCTAAGGCAATATTCAAAACGGTCTCGCCTCCTCTTCCTCCAGGTGAGGTACTTAACAAAATCATAGGTTTGTCTCTCCAAACTTTCGCCTCTACTCTTGACAACCAGTCATAAGTATTTTTAAATACAGAGGTATAGGCACCGTTATGTTCAGCCAATGAAATCACAAATCCATCGGCATTATCAAATATTTCATTAAGAGACTTCGTCGCTTCTGAAAAGCCATTATCATTTTCAGAATCTATAGAATACATTGGCATTTCAAATGCATTTAAATCTATTTTTACAACACTCACATTTTCAATTAAATCACCAGTATATTCCGCCAATTTTTTATTGATTGAATGCTTGCTATTACTCCCTCCTAATGTTATTATTTTTTTCATCTTATTTTATTTTAAATTAAATACTTTACTACTATAAATATATGAAGTAACTAACAACAACATTGCAATTACCGCTGTAATCTGTTCACCATCTTTAACCATAATATGAGCAAAAAATGCCAATATAAATTCAAAGAACAATCCGGCATAAGCCAAATATTTAATAAAATTCTGCTTTTGCGTTAACAAAACTATGACAGCAGCTATTTTTAAAACCACCAGTGGATAAATCAAATAAGTTGGATAACCAAAACTTGTAAAAACCTGACTAATCATCTCATTTTTAAAAATATACATTCCAGCCGACATCAATAATATTCCGCATAATAAACCTGTTGTACTCCAATAAATTATTTTATTTGTTTTCATTTTATATATTATATTTTTGACAAAGGTAGACATTTTTATTTTATTTACCTAGGTATTTATTATCTAGGTATATTTTTAACGATTTTTAACATTCATTTTGTACATTAGCGTTTGATAATTATACTTTTTCAATGAACATTCAGCAAAATAAAAACGAAGACCACAACAAACTTTTACTTTCTAAACTGCGAAAAAAACTTATCGAAGTATATGCCGGAGGAGGTAAATCTCGTATAGCAAAGCTTCATGCAAAGGGAAAAATGACTGCCAGAGAGCGCATCGAATTCCTTTTGGATAAAAATTCTAATGCCATAGAAATTGCTGCTTTTGCTGGAGATGAGATGTACCAAGAACATGGAGGCTGCCCTTCAGGTGGTGTTGTTGTTAAAATAGGTTACATTTCTGGCAAACAATGTATTGTAGTTGCTAATGATGCCACCGTTAAAGCCGGTGCATGGTTTCCAATTACTGGAAAAAAGAATCTACGAGCGCAAGAAATTGCAATTGAAAATAAACTGCCGATTATATATTTGGTAGATAGTGCTGGAGTTTATTTACCCATGCAAGAAGAAATTTTTCCTGATAAAGAACATTTCGGAAGAATTTTTAGAAACAATGCCATTATGAGCAGTCAGGGTATTACGCAAATAGCCGCTGTTATGGGGAGTTGTGTTGCGGGAGGTGCATACCTACCAGTTATGAGTGATGAATCTATTATTGTAGATAAAACAGGTAGTATTTTCCTTGCGGGAAGTTATTTGGTAAAAGCAGCCGTTGGTGAAGTAATCGATAATGAAACTTTAGGCGGCGCAACAACACATACAGAAATTTCGGGTGTTTGTGATTATAAAGCTAAAAACGATGAAGATGCTTTGGCCATCATCAAAAATATTGTTGGGAAAATTGGGCATTATAACAAGGCTGGTTTTAACAGGAGAGATCCAATACAACCAAAAGAAAGTGCAGAAGAAATATATAGTATTTTGCCAAATTCAAGAACCTATCAATATGATATGAAAGAAATTATCAAACGGTTGGTTGATAATTCTGAACTACAAGAATACAAATCTGATTACGGGAAAACGTTAATTTGTGCTTATGCCCGAATAGATGGGTGGGCTGTTGGTATTGTTGCCAATCAAAGAAAAATAGTAAAAAACGGAAAAAAAGAAATGCAATTTGGCGGGGTTATTTATTCTGATTCTGCAGATAAGGCCACTAGATTTATAGCGAATTGTAATCAAAAAAAGATACCTCTTGTGTTTTTACAAGACGTAACCGGGTTTATGGTAGGAAGTAAATCGGAACATGGTGGTATTATTAAAGATGGTGCCAAAATGGTAAATGCAGTAAGCAATTCAGTTGTGCCTAAATTTACAGTAATTGTTGGTAATTCATATGGCGCAGGAAATTATGCCATGTGTGGGAAAGCTTATGATCCCCGATTAATTGTGGCCTGGCCATCAGCCGAACTTGCTGTAATGGGTGGGTCTCAAGCGGCAAAAGTTCTTTTACAAATTGAGACAGCCTCTTTAAAAAAACAAGGTGTAAAAATTACCGCAAAAAAAGAACAAGAAATATTAGAAACCATTACCAACAGATATAAAAATCAAACATCTCCGTATTATGCCGCTGCACGATTATGGAACGATGCAATTATTGACCCCTTAGATACGCGTAAATGGATTTCTATGGGTATCGAAGCTGCAAATCACGCACCCATTGAAAAGGACTTTAATATGGGAGTTGTTCAAGTGTAAAGTTTAAAGTGTTATGAAAAAAACAACTACTCTCTTTATCTTCATATTAATATCCACTTTAAACTATGCACAATATGACTTGAGGCCAACTCCATTTTTTAAAAGTGTTATCATTTTAAAAAAGGGAGATTCCATCAATGGATATACAAGACTTGCAAGTTCTGCTTTTAGCATTAAGTTTAAAGATAGTTTAAAACAAAAGAGGGAGAGAAAAATAAAATATAAAGAAGTTGATAAAATAATAACTTTTACTGATTCTATAAAGCCTAGAGAATTCTATTATAAACACACTGATGAAAATAAATTTTTGCGTTTTGTAGAATTAATTCACCTCGATACTATTAATATTTATTTAGGTTTATCTATTGATGTAGATTTGTATTATTTAAACACAGGAGTTGACAGAAGAACAATGCAAGAAATCAATGATGACCTGTTGTTTAAATCTCCTCGCTTTATAGAAAATAGGGCACTTCACTATCCAACTGCATATAATAATTTTCATAATACATCTTTCTCAATTAACTTTGAAATAGATCTAGAAATTAAACGATTCGATTTCTTTTTAGAAAAACGCAATCAAAATGAGCTAATTTTAATTGGCACAGAAGGTAATTTCATATACAAAAATTTCAAAAAGCAGCTTCCACTTTTTTTGAAGATTGTCCAAGCTTAATAGAAAAAATAACAAATAAAGAATATAAGTTAGACCAATTGCCAGAAATTATTGAATATTACAAATCAAATTGTAATTAGCTGTTATTTTTATTTTCATACTATAAGATCTAACAAAATAATTTCTAAAAATGACAGCTACTAATTTCTTATTTTGAATAAAACAAGCTACTTCTCCCCTAAAGGTAAGTATACCTAATATTAAAACCTACTCAATAAAAATCAGACATTATTTCCGTTATTCCTGGTAGTGGAAGAACCAATCAAATTAGAATTCATTTGACAAATATAGATCATTCAATTGTTGGAGATATTGGTTATACAGACCCCACTTATTTTAAAAATAATCCTTTGACTTACTCTCGAAATTACCTTTTTTTACACACTTGAAAACTAGCATTGACGCACCAAAATAAGTTTCAAATATTTGAAGCTAATGTGCCAAAAAAAATTAATCTATTTTAGACAAATAAACTTATTTCAATATATTTTCTATTTGACATAGCGTTTCTTTTGAAAATTCTAAATTATCTAAAGCTTTGGCGCTATCTAATAATTGTCTACTACTACTTGCACCAACCAATACTGATGTAATTCGCTCATCTTTAAGCAACCATGCTATTGCCATTTGTGCTAGACTTTGACCTCTAGAACTTGCAATATCATTCAGTTTTTTTACTTTTAAAAGCATCTCTTTACTAATTTGGTCTACTTTTAAATATCTACCATCTTTTACAGCTCTTGAATCTTTTGGAAATCCTTTTAAATATTTATTCGTTAAAATTCCTTGATTTAATGGAGAAAAAGCTATGGCACCGATACCTTCTTTTTCAATGCTGTCTAATAAGCCTTCCTCTACCCACCTATCCATCATGTTGTATCTTGGTTGGTGAATAAGACATGGTGTACCCAATTTTTTCAATATTTTTGCAGCCTTTAAAGTCTCAATAGCCGAATATTGCGAAATACCAACATAAAGTGCTTTTCCCTGTCTTACAATTTGATCGAGTGCCCCCATGGTTTCTTCCAAGGGCGTATCAGGATCTGGTCGATGATGATAAAAAATATCTACATAATCAAGACCCATTCTTTTTAAACTTTGATCTAAACTTGCAATAAGGTATTTTCTTGATCCAAAATCTCCATAAGGTCCTGGCCACATATCCCAGCCAGCTTTGGTAGAAATTATCAATTCATCTCTAAAAGGTTTAAAATCCCGTTTAAAAATATTTCCAAAATTACTTTCAGCTGCACCATAAGGAGGACCATAATTATTAGACAAATCAAAATGAGTAATACCAATATTAAAGGCTGTTTTTAATATTTCTCTTGCATTTTTAAAATCGTCTGTAAATCCAAAATTATGCCACAAACCAATAGAAATCTCCGGTAAAAGTAAGCCACTTTTACCTGTTCTTCTATACTTCATATTGGCATAACGATCTTTACTCGGTTTATAATCTATTGTGCTTACTGCTTTATATATATCACTCATACTAGTTTTAATTAGTTAAAATATAAGACTATAAATATAATTCTATTTTTTATCTACTTTATCAAAATTCAATTACAAATTAATAAAATATTTTAATGTTCTAATTCAAATAAATCCACAGTAATATTTACATTTGCTTTTAACAACCTATACAATCATATTTTTAATTTAGATAATAATAATTTTACAATGGGAAGAGCATTTGAATTTAGAAAAGCCAGAAAAATGAAACGTTGGGGTGCTATGTCTAAAACATTTACTAAAATTGGTAAAGAAATTTCTATGGCGGTAAAAGAAGGAGGGCCTAGTTCGGATTCCAATGCACGATTAAGAGCGGTAATTCAAAATGCCAAAGCGGCAAATATGCCAAAAGACAATGTAGAAAGAGCTATAAAAAAAGCATCCGAAAAAGATACTGCTGCATATAAAGAAGTTTTATTTGAAGGTTATGCCCCACACGGCATTGCTGTATTGGTTGAAACAGCAACAGATAATAACAACAGAACCGTTGCAAATGTAAGAGCTGTCTTTAATAAATGTGATGGTACTTTTGGCACATCGGGATCTGTAATTTTTATGTTTGATCACACTTGTAATTTTAGAGTTAAAACCGAAGATCTTAAATTGGATCTGGAAGATTTTGAATTGGAACTCATCGATTTTGAAGTGGAAGAAGTTTTTGAAGATGAAGATGGTATTTTGATTTATGCTCCATTCGAACAATTTGGAACTATTCAAAAATATCTAGAAGAAAATAATTTAGAAATTCTTTCCTCCGGATTTGAAAGAATTCCAACCACAACCAAACAACTTACAAAAGAAGATGATATTGCTGATGTTGAAAAATTATTAGAAAAATTAGAAGACGATGATGATGTTTTGAATGTTTACCACTCGATGGAAGTGTGAGTTTTGGTTGTTGGTTGTTGGTTGTTAAACAAACCAGTTTACATGACTATTAAAACTTCAATCCATTAAATTTAAAGATTATAAACGAAATACCTGATACTTGACATCATTTACCTATGAAAAAATTCTATTCTTTACATGAAATTCCGCAAATAGCAAATGAAATAATTGCTAGCTCTAAAAATAAAACCTTGCTTTTTTATGGTGCAATGGGAACTGGTAAGACCACGCTTATTAAAGAAATAGTTAAGCAGTTGGGTGTTGATGATATTGCTAATTCTCCAACTTTTTCATTGGTAAACGAATACCTTTCGCGAAAGGGAGAAATTATTTATCATTTTGATTTTTACAGAATTGAAACCGAAGAAGAAGCATATGATATTGGTATTGAAGAATATTTTTACGACAATAACTGGTGTTTTATAGAGTGGCCTGAGAAAGTAGAAAATTTATTACCTTTAGATGCTGTATCTATTTATCTCACTTTAAACAAGAACGATATTAGAAACATTCAAATAATATAAAATGGCCGAACAATTAACACCTTTTAGTAAAGAAGAGCTTTTACCAAAGCCTGAAATGCTTGAAATAAAAAATCGTAAAGACGAACTATATATAGGTATTCCGAAAGAAACGCATTTCGAAGAAAAACGTATATGTTTAACACCAAGCGCTGTAGAAGCGTTAACTTCTAACGGGCATAGAATAGTAGTGGAATCGGGCGCTGGGGATGGTACAAATTATACCGACAATGAGTATTCTGAAGCCGGGGCAAAAATATCTTATAATGCCAATGATGTTTTTGCCTGTAATATTATTTTAAAAATTGAGCCACCTTCTTTAGAACAAATCAAGATGATGAACCCACAGAGTGTTCTTTTTTCGGCTATGCAAATTAAAACACAAAACAAAGCTTACTTTGAAGCTTTGGCAAAAAAAAGAATTACGGCTATTGCTTTTGACTATATTCAAGACAACCACGGTATTTATCCTTTGGTAAAATCGCTAAGTGAAATTGCTGGAATTGCATCTGTTTTAATTGCCTCAGAATTAATGAATAATATCAATAAGGGTAATGGCTTACTTTTAGGGAATATTGGTGGTGTACCACCCAGCAAAGTGGTAATTATTGGAGCAGGAACCGTTGGTGAATTCGCGGCTAGATCTGCAATGGGTCTTGGAGCGCATGTTGAAGTATTTGACAATTCATTAACAAAATTAAGGTCATTGCAACATAAATTAAGTTTTCCTATAGCAACCTCAACAATTCAACCAAAAACCTTGTTAAAATCATTAAAAGATTGTGATGTTGCCATTGGCGCCTACCGAGGTAAAGCAAGAACCCCTGTTTTTGTAAGTGAAAGCATGGTTGAACAAATGAAAGATGGTGCCGTAATTATTGATGTTAGCATTGATAGTGGTGGTTGTTTTGAAACTTCTGAAGTGACAACACACAGTAATCCAACCATTATTAAACACGGTGTAATTCATTATTGCGTGCCTAATATCCCATCGAGATATTCAAGAACTGCTTCTGTTTCTATTAGCAATATCTTTACTCCATACCTACTAAATATTGGTGAAAAAGGTGGCTTAGAAAATGCAGCTCGATTTGATAAAAGTTTGCAAAAAGGGATGTACTTTTACCACGGTATTTTAACCAACAAAAATATTGCCGATTGGTTTAATTTACCATTTACAGATATTAATTTATTGATCTTTTAGATACAAATTATGCACGACTTAAGAAAGAGGTTTGCCCTCTATGGATTTGGCTTTGCCATGGGTATTGGATTGGTGTTTTTTTTCCTTGGCGGAAAAAATGCTTCTTGTAATTGGTTTCCAAACGACAGGATGTTAAAAATAATTAGAAGCAAACAAATTAATTATTCGCCTGAAGTTCAAAGTAAAATAATTACCGCAGAAATTGACAGTATGAAAATTAATCTCATTTTAGATAATGGAGATATCGATTTTTCGAAAAGTCAAACCAAAAATGATCCTTGTCGTAAATATTTGATCTATGGGGTAAAAGAATTAAAAAATATATCAATAAGTGTTGAAATTTGCGATTCTATAGCTACTATTGAAAAAATATTTCTAAAATAAAAAAGTTTCAAATTAAGATTAATTTGAAACTTTTTTATTCTTAGTTTTTTAATTATTTAACGTGAATAATGTTTGTTAACAATTGAATCGGAAATTCCTATTACAAAAATTCAAATATATAGTCTTTTAGCTAGGCTTGTAAAGGAAAAAAAATCTATTTTTAGAAATACCCAAATAAAGGATCTCCACTCTGGAATTTATATGATCAAGATCTTTGCTAATGATAAATCGGTTACTAAAAAATTGATATAGAACTGATTCTAACCTAGATATTTTTCTCTCTTTTTCTTATAATCCACAACCCAACAAAAGTGATCATAGCGTTTATCAATAACAAGGTATATCCCAAGTAAAAACCAAACCATTTAATACAAAGTACATTTATAAAATACGCCAAGACCGGGCCTAGAATAACAATAAGTGGTACCCACTTATCCTTAATATTAATTTTGGTAAATAGACCAAAGGCAAATAAACCCAATAAAGGCCCATATGTATAACCAGCAATTATAAAAACAGTATTGATGATACTGTCATTATTAACCGCTCGAAAGATCATGATGATAATAACAAGAAGTAACGAAAACGATATGTTTATCTTATTTCTTATTTTTCTCTTTTCCTTATCGGATTTTTTTTCTACATCCAGAAAATCAGTATAAAAAGCTGTAGTTAATGATGTTAAAGCAGAGTCTGCCGATGAAAATGCAGCAGATGCGATACCTAACATAAAAACAATTCCTGCAAAAGTATTAAAACGATTTAAAGCCAATTCGGGAAATAAATTATCTGTTTCCAAAAATTTACCGGAAGGGTCAATTGCAAGATCTATTCCTGTTTCGTTGC
>CAYPHN010000114.1:0-9735 GCA_964410265.1 uncultured Flavobacteriaceae bacterium
ACCTTTACAAGTGTAATTAGCTACCAACAATATAAAGAAATTTGGTATCCAAAATTATTTCGCTTGGACGCGTATATAAAATTAACCAAACGTCATACTTTTAGTGCAAATGAAGAATCTAATATCAAAGTAGGCCAAGTATTCTTTATCAATAAAATTGATATTGAAGCTAACACAATTGAAAAAGAAAAAATATTTGATACTGACAAGGATATTGAAGAACAAATTTATAACGATTTAAATATATCTTGGGAGGGTATGAATGCAATCAAAGATTGACGTCATATTAACCATTATCGGATAAAGATAGATCGTTCTCTATTTTATTGAAAAAATAATTATTTTAAATATTCGAAAATTTAATTTGTACATTTACTTGCTAATATATACCGAATATACTTTAGGTATATTTCAATTCACACAATAATTAAAAAATGTTAGAAGATTTCGTCAATGGTCTTAACGCAATAGTTTGGAGTAATGCTTTAATATTTGTTGCTCTCGCATCTGGCTTATTTTATTCGTATAAAACAAAATTTGTTCAAATTAGAATGGTAAAGGAAATGGTCAAACTTTTGTTTGGAGGTAAATCTTCAGAACATGGTGTTTCTTCATTTCAAGCTTTTGCCATTGCCATTTCAGGTCGTGTTGGTACAGGCAATATAGCCGGCGTTGCGACTGCGATTGCTCTTGGTGGCCCTGGTGCTATATTTTGGATGTGGGTGATCGCATTTTTAGGCTCGGCATCAGCATTTATTGAAGCAACTTTGGGTCAATTATATAAAGTTAATAAAGGCGGTGAATACCGTGGAGGCCCGGCATATTATATAGAAAAAGGATTGGGCATTAAATGGTTTGCAACCTTATTTGCCATTGCTACTATTTTAAGCACAGCTTTATTTTTACCAGGTGTTCAGGCAAATAGCATTGCTGCAGGAATTAAAAACGCTTTTGATGTAGATGTTGCGTATACGGGCATTACCATTATTATATTTCTTGCCGTAATTGTATTTGGAGGTGTAAAAAGAATTGGTAAATTTTCAGAAATCGTAGTCCCGTTTATGGCAATTGCCTATGTTTTGCTTGCTGTAATTATTATTGGTATGAATTTTAGAGAAATTCCCGAAATCTTAAGTTTAATTATCAGTTCTGCCTTTGGTGCAAACCAAGCTTTTGGAGGTATCGTGGGTATGGCAATAATGTGGGGTGTAAAACGTGGAGTATATTCTAATGAAGCGGGTCAAGGTACGGCACCTCATGCGGCGGCGGCGGCTGAAGTGAGTCATCCAGCTAAACAAGGTTTGGTACAAGCATTTTCGGTATATATTGACACTTTGTTTATCTGTACGGCAACTGCATTTATGATATTATTTACTTTTCAATACAATGTTATTGACCCAAATGGAGGCTTTCTATTCGAACATATTCCCGGTGTAAGCTATGGCCCTGAATATACCCAACTGGCTATTGAACAACAGTTTCCCGGTTTTGGTAAAATATTTGTAGCCATCGCCTTATCGTTCTTCGCTTTTACAACAATAATGGCATATTATTATATAGCAGAAACCAATGTGAGTTATTTAGATCATAAAAATGAAAAAAAATGGATGATTTGGGTACTTAGAGCTTTATTACTTGGAGCCACTTTTTACGGTGCAATTAAGTCTGCAGAACTCGCATGGACTATGGGTGATATTGGTGTTGGTATTATGGCCTGGTTAAATTTTATTGCCATTTTTTTATTGCGAAAACCTGCCCTAGCACTATTGAAAGATTATGAAAAACAGAAAAAAGAAGGAAAAGATCCTGTTTTTGATCCTGACAAATCTAATCTAGATATTAAAAATGTTGATATCTGGAGAGGAATTGCAAAACGTATTGAAGAGAAAGAAAAAAAGGAAAATTAACCTAATTTAATCTGTTCGTAGAGGTAAATTACCATAGATTCTATTTTTTTAGTTACATTTATTTCCTTAACCAAACCCAAAATAAATGTATTACCTAAAAAAATTCGCAGCCCCATTTTCTTTTATTATAATCATTGCCACTATTTATTGGAGTATCCACAGTTTGATGCCCCAAAAAACAACCAAATTAAACACATCAGAAACTGAGTTTTCAACAGAAAGAGCACTTGTTCATTTAAAAAATATTTCTCAAAAGCCACACTATGTTGGTTCAGAAAATCACAAAGAAGTTAGAGAATACATTATTTCTGAATTGGAAAAATTAGGATTAGCTGTTACGGTGCAAAACCAAATGTCGCTCAATAGAAAATGGCGTTCAGCTAGCAATACCAAAAACATATTGGCAAGAATTAAAGGAACTGAAAAAGGAAAATCCTTACTCTTGCTTTCTCATTATGATTCTGCTCCACATTCTTCTTTAGGCGCCAGTGATGCCGGTAGCGGTATCGTTACAATTTTAGAAGGTATTCGCGCTTTTTTAGCTAGCAATCCAAATCCAAAAAACGATATTATAATTTTAATTTCTGATGCTGAAGAATTGGGTTTACTTGGTGCCAATGCCTTTGTTAAACATCACCCTTGGGCAAAAGATGTTGGTTTGGTATTGAATTTTGAAGCCCGAGGCAGCAGCGGACCGAGTTATATTTTAATGGAAACTAATGGTGGTAATAAAAACTTGGTGCAAGCCTTTAACAAGGCAAACCCAAAATACCCTGTGGGCAATTCTTTGCTTTACAGCATTTATAAAATGTTACCCAATGATACCGATTTGACCGTTTTTAGAGAAGATGCAAATATTAATGGTTATAATTTTGCTTTTTTAGACAATCATTTTGACTATCATACAGCACAGGATTCTTATAGCAGATTAAATAAAAACACTTTACAACATCAGGCAGAATATTTGATGCCTTTATTAAATTATTTTGCAAATTCAAATTTAGAAAACTTAGGTGCAGATGAAGATTATGTGTTTTTTAATTTTCCAGCATTCGGTTTGATTAATTATCCTTTTTCTTGGGTAACCCCTATGATAATTATTAGTACTGCCTTATTTTTTCTTTTACTGATAGTCGGATTTAAAAGAAAAAAATTAAAGTTTAAAAGTATTTTTATTGGGTTTATTCCTCTTTTAATTGCCTTGTCCGTTTCCGGAATTTTTACTTTTTATGGATGGAAACTTTTGCTAAAAATCCATCCACAATACAACGATATATTACACGGCTTTACTTATAACGGATACTATTACATGAGTGCATTTATAAGTTTAAGTATCTGGTTAACATTAGCCATGTATCATAAATACCTTAAAAACCATTTGTCAATTAACCTATTGGTTGCACCGATATTTATTTGGTTATTGATTAATTTTTTGATTTCAATGTATTTACCTGGTGCCGGATTTTTTATTATTCCAGTTTTTATCGCTTTAATAATTTTAGCAGTTCAATTATTTACAAAAGAGAATCAAACGCAAAAAGTTATATATTACACAGTTTTAGTTATTCCGATGATTATTATTTTTGCACCCTTGATTCCCATATTCCCGGTTGGATTAGGATTAAAAATGATTGCAATAAGTTCTGTTTTAACTGTTTTGACACTCGGTCTTTTTATAATTATTTTTTCTTCGTATAAACAGCTTCGAAAAATTGGACAACTATTTTTATTTATAGGTGTTTTATTATTGATATCTGCCTCATTTTCATCTGGTTATTCTACAAATAAAAGAGAACCAAACAGTATATTGTATGTATTGGATGCAGATAAACAAGAAGCTTATTGGGTCAGTTATAATACTAAAACTGATGCTTTTACAAAACAATTTTTAGGAGACAACCCTATTCAAGGAAGCTTTATAAAAAGCACATCGGCTAGTAAGTATGGAAGCCATTTTAAATTGCATAAAAAAACAAAGGTCGTACAACTTAATCAAGCTGTTGTGTCTATTGTAAAAGATACAATTCTTGAAAATGAAAGACATATTGAACTCCAAATTATTCCCCAAAGAAAAACCAACCGACTCGATTTACTAAGTATTAATACACTTCATTTTAAAACGTTTTCATTAAATGGGGGAACTTTAAAAGTAAAAGATGAGAAAGAATATGTTTTCACCACAAAAAATAGCAAACATATTTTAAGCTATTATTTTACACAAGAAAATGAAGTTTTAAACCTTGCTTTTTCCATACCAAAAGACGAGAAACCAACTCTGGAGTTTTTTGAGGCATCTTACGATTTATTTACCAATCCTTTAATTAAACAAATATCTAATAATCCAAACCCCCGCAATGCAGTTATGATGCCAATGCCATTTGTATTGAATGACGCAGTAGTTATAAAAAAGAAAATTGATTTTTAAACATTAGTCTGATTATTCTTTAAGAACACTAAAATATTAATAAAAAACCTCCTTTAACTTTGACATAAAAAGAGAGGAGATATTACATTAGAAACTATTCATTTTATGATGATGCATTATTTGATGATGCATTTGCCAATGCATATTGTAATAGTGATTATAATTTGCTGGCTGACGGTAAAACTTATTTATGCTAAATTCTATTGGAATTACAACTTCATGATATCTGTTTGTATTTTCTTTTTTAAACGGCTTAAATTTATATCTGCGTTTTGCTCCTTTCAATAATCTACTTTTAATAAAGTTCTCTACCAATTTATCTATTTCTGGATGAATACCATTCAGAACAGAGCTTTGCACGACATAACCTTCTTTATCGATAAGAACATTTACTAATATTATTCCTTGAGCGTTAATACTTAAAGCCTTCTCATATTTCTTCTCATACATAAAACTAGTAAATTTCTTTTGTAGTTTTTTAATTTTAAAATCATAACCCGGATTTGTAATTTGAAAGACTGTATCAGTACCATTTAATCTATAATAAGATGAAATTTTACCCGATTCAAAAACACTTGTATAATTAACGTTATTAAATGTATCATACATATTTAACGTTGATTTATTTTTTGATGAAAGAATATTATTTCCTAACGAATCAATAACTGTAATATATATTTTTTCAGTATTTTGAATTGAAGAATTTTCATCTGTTCTCTCAATATTTTTATAATTTATATATAACGAGCCTGATTTTCTATAATTTTTTATCTCTTTAGGCTTGTTGTTTTCATACGATATTATTTGTCTAATTTTTCCATTAGGATAATAAGAAATAAAATCACCGTTTTTCATATTTGGATAAAAAGATGAGTAATTCGCTTGATAAATCTTTACTCCGTCATTAAAATATTCAAATGTCCAAATGGAATCTTGCTTATTTAATATTTTAGCTGAATATTTGACATTCACTTTAGTTTCTTGCCAATATTTATCAAAATATATTGTTTTAGAATTTTTATATTTAATATAATATTCAGCCATTTTTACGATAGACAACATATCATCACTTTTATAGTCTCCAGATGAAATTTTCTTTTTCAAATAAGGAATTTGACCAAAATATTTTAAAGCTTTTTCTTTAAATTTTTTATTATCAGGAAAATTATCCCAAGTATCGCTACTCTTTGTTTTTACTAAAAATGATTCTATAATTGACGATTGGCCCATTGACGTTTTTCTAAAATGATAATGTTTAGCAAAAGTTTTATTGTCAAAATCTGATATGTATTGCACGTATACGGGTTTGGTTTTTAACAAATTCTTATAATAATATTTAGAAATTGTAAAAAAAGAATCAAGGCCTATAACAAAATGTTGAATTTCTTCAGGTTTAATTTTGTCACTAGATTCAATATGTTCCTTTTTAAACCAAATTTTTTTATCTTGAAATTTAATTAATCCCGTAACTTTTTTTCCCGATTGATCAAAATAATATCCAACTTCGTAAGAGTCAGAATTATGAGTTATTGACAATTTTTTTTTTGGTGAATATGTTAAAATGTCAAAATAACCATTTAATGGCAAACCATTCAAATCATACTTTAATCCAACATTAACTTGCGAATACATTAAATTATTTGCGATAAACAAAATAAACAATAGCCTACTCATTATAAAACTTTTTTTTAATTTGATTAGTAACATTCTTTAATTATAAAACAACAATGTTATCATTTTGACAAAAACGAAAATAATAAATATTAGTTTATCAAGCACATTTTAAAATAATAAAAATCATTAAGATCAATGATGTTATTCATAACAATAAGACCGTTATAAAGCTATTTTTCTTACTCTAGTCTCAAATTTGAACAAAATATAACCTATTGCAACGGTCTTATCTATTCTTGTAGCATAAAAACACCAACTAATTAGTATCTTTGCTTCCTTAAATTTAATTGTAACATCAGTGATAAACAAAAAATATTTTAAATAGATGAAAACCATAAACGATATAAATTTTGAAAATAAAAAAGCACTAATCAGAGTTGATTTTAATGTGCCTTTAAACGAAGAATTTCAAGTTACCGATACTACCCGAATTGAAGCGGCAAAACCTACAATTTTAAAAATTTTAGAAGATGGAGGAAGTGTTATTTTAATATCGCACTTGGGTAGACCAAATGGTGTTGATGATAAATTTTCATTAAATCATATTGTTAAAGTTGTTAGTGATATCATTGGCGTTCAAGTTAAATTTGCACATAATTGTATTGGTGATGATACAGAAAATTTAGCTGGTGAATTAGAGAACGGGGAAGTTTTACTTTTAGAAAACCTGCGTTTTCACCCTGAAGAAACAGCTGGTGATAAAAACTTTGCAGAAAAACTTTCTAAATTAGGCGATATATATATTAACGATGCTTTTGGTACAGCACATAGAGCACATGCCTCTACCACAATTATTGCACAATTTTTTCCTGAAAACAAATATTTCGGACTCTTGTTGGCCAAAGAAATAGAAAGTTTAAATGCTGTGTTAAGTGATAGTAAAAAGCCTGTAACTGCAATAATTGGAGGAGCAAAAGTTTCTTCAAAAATTGATGTGATCAAAAATATAATCGATAAAGTTGACAACATTATTATTGGTGGAGGAATGGCTTATACTTTTATTAAAGTTAAAGGTGGTAAAATTGGTGATTCTATCTGTGAAGATGACAAATTAGATGTTGCACAAGATATTTTAAACTTAGCCAAACAAAAAAAAGTACGTATCCATTTACCAATAGATGTAATTGCTGCAGATGCTTTTAGCGAAAAAGCAAATACCCAAATTTGCCCTGCTAATGAAATTCCTGATGGTTGGCAAGGCTTAGATGCCGGACCAAAAACCAATGTTGGTTTTTCTTTTGTTATTGCCGAATCAAAAACAATATTATGGAACGGGCCAATAGGAGTTTTTGAAATGAAAAAATTTGCCAAAGGAACCATTGAACTTGGTAATGCTATTGCAGATGCAACTGCCGATGGTGCATTTTCGCTTGTAGGTGGTGGCGACTCCGTTGCTGCAGTAAAACAATTTGGCTTTGCTGATAAAGTAAGCTATGTAAGTACAGGTGGTGGAGCAATGTTGGAAATGCTAGAAGGTAAGATATTGCCGGGCATTGAAGCAATAATGAAATATTAACTTTATCATATAACATAAAAAAAGGAAGCATTTAGCTTCCTTTTTTTATGTTATATGATTTGATATTTAGTTAAAGTAATATCCAACTGAAATTTGAATAACACTATTTTTTATATTGTTGTCCGAATTGTCAAAATCATTTAAATTCGAAAGGCCTAAATTATATCGTGCTCCAAAGTTTAAACCATTGTCTAACTTATAACCAAGCCCAAAATTCAAACCAAAATCTACACTTTTTAAATATTCAATATCTTCAGAACCAGACTCTCCTTCTGCTTCCCAATCAATTTTAGATGATATTAAAAACCCAATCTGTGGTCCAGCTTCAATACTAAATCCTTCAATAATATAATACTTTGCCATAACAGGAACATTTATATAATCAAGTTTATAAACAAGTTCTGCACCTACACCTTCAGAATCTTTCTTTGCTCCTTGAGCAGAATATAAAATTTCTGGCTGTACTGAAAACTTGTCCGAAATTGGAATTTCAGCTACACCTCCAATAAGAAGTGAAGTTCTCATATTTAGGTCTCCTAAATCATCTCCTGTTATTTTTGAGATGCTTACCCCTGCTTTAGCGCCAAATCTAATTTTTTGAGCATTTGCTCCAATAGTAACTCCCAAAGTAATTACCGCAATAATAAATAATTTTTTCATTTTTAAATAGTTTTTTTTATTTAAAACACAAACGATGCTTCTGGAAATATATTATAGTCCCGTCTAATTAATTTATTAGAGATTTAAAAATAATTATGATCTATAATATTTCAAATTAATATTACTTTAGCATTAAAGTAATTATTAACATAATAAGTACATAAATGAAATACACGACCCTCCCAAACACAGATATTAAAGTAAGTAAAATTTGTTTAGGCACCATGACCTTTGGTGAACAAAATACCGAAGTCGATGCCCATGAGCAACTAAATTACGCAGTGAATCAAGGTGTTAATTTTATTGATACTGCTGAGTTATACTCGGTTCCAGGTAGAGTAGAAACACAAGGCCTTACCGAAAAATATATAGGAACCTGGTTAAAAGAACAAAAAAGAGAAGATTTTATTATTGGTTCAAAAGTAGCTGGACCGAATCCTGGAATAAGTTATATTAGAGAAAATTTAGGTTTTTCAAAAGAAGTCATTCACGATGCTTTAAATAAAAGTTTATCTCGTTTACAAACCGATTATGTTGACCTTTATCAACTGCATTGGCCAGAGCGAAAAGCCAATTTTTTTGGAAAAAGAAATTTTGATCTACAAACAAACGATCCTTGGGATGACAACTTTCTTGAAGTATTGGAAACTTTAAATGGTTTGATCAAAGTGGGAAAGATTCGTCAAATTGGTTTATCTAACGAAACTTCTTGGGGAGTAATGCATTATTTACATTTGGCAAAAACCCATAACCTACAAAACCATATTACCATACAAAATGCTTATTCACTTTTAAATAGAACCTTTGAAATTAATCTTGCCGAAGTTTCTTATCGAGAGAATATTGGACTATTGGCCTATTCTCCATTGGCTTTTGGGGTTTTAAGTGGAAAGTATTTGAACCAGTCTCCGCAAAACGCTAGAATGGAATTGTACCCGCAAATGAAAAAAATGAGAGCCTATTTAGGTGATCAAGCCATTTTTGCAACGGAAAAATATCAAGAATTAGCGAAACAAAACAACATGAGTCTTGCACAACTAGCTCTGGCCTTTGTTAACCAACAACCTTTTGTTACAAGCAACATTATTGGTGCTACAACCTTGGAACAACTCAAAGAAAACATTGCAAGTATTGATATTAATTTATCTCAAGATATTATAGAAGCAATTGATGCCATTAATGAGTTGCAACCCAATCCGGCACCGTAATGAGTTATGAATTTTAGGTTAAAAATTATGAGTAAAATGTTTCTTGTAATATTATTATTGAACTTTTCTATATCATTTTCTCAAGGTCAATTGAGTCAACAAGAAATAATTCAAGCATTTAAGAGCTCTCCTCAATTATTAGATATCAGTCTATTATCAAATCAATTTATTGGAATTCGATTTATTGGAATTCGATTAAATAAAAATTATGGGAATTATGATCATAGAATTGAAGAATGTCCAAGTCTTAAATTTAATGAGCAAGAAAATCTTAAAGTAATAAACATATTAGAGTGTACTTTCCTGAAATAGGTTGACTAAAAATTAAACATTTAATTATAGTCA
>CAYPHN010000115.1:0-8354 GCA_964410265.1 uncultured Flavobacteriaceae bacterium
CCGTCTTCTAAATCGTTAAATTCTTCAGCCTCATCCTCTTCATGCATCACTTTAGCAACGGCAGCAATAGAATCACTGTCTTTGATATTGATGAGTTTGACACCTTGTGTTGCTCTACCCATTACACGTAAATCAGCAACTGCCATTCTAATGGTAATACCTGACTTATTGATAATCATTAAATCATCATTATCGGTTACATTTTTAATGGCTACTAATCCGCCTGTTTTTTCAGTAATGTTTATCGTTTTTACTCCTTTACCTCCTCTGTTAGTAATACGGTAAGCGTCTAAACTTGAGCGTTTTCCGTAACCTTTTTCTGAAACTACTAAAATATCGCTTTCCTTATCAGATATAGATACCATTCCTATAACTTCATCCTTATCATCTTTTAATCTAATCCCTCTAACTCCAGAAGCATTTCTACCCATTGGTCTGGTTTTACTCTCTTCAAATCGAATTGATTTACCCGATTTAGCAGCAATCATTATTTGACTTTCACCATTGGTTAATTTTGCTTCTAAAAGTTCATCACCTTTTTTAATAGTAATCGCATTGATTCCATTTGTTCTTGGTCTCGAATATTGTTCTAATGATGTTTTTTTGGTTTGTCCTAATTTGGTAACCATTACTACATAGTTACTGTTAACATATTCTTCGTTTTTCAAATCTTGGGTTACCAAAAATGCTTTTACTTTATCATCATTTTCAATATTGATCAAGTTTTGAATTGCTCTACCTTTAGAAGTTTTATTCCCTTCCGGGATTTCGTAAACACGCATCCAAAATACTTTCCCTTTTTGGGTAAAGAATAACATATATTGGTGGTTGGTACCTACAAATAAATGTTCTAAGAAATCTTCACTTCTTGTGGCAACTCCTTTTTGACCTCTACCTCCTCTATTTTGTGTTTTATATTCTGACAAATCTGTACGTTTGATATAACCAGCGTGTGAAATGGTAACCACCACTTTAGAATCGGGAATCATATCTTCAATATTCAATTCTCCTCCTGAGTACTCTATTACAGATCTTCTTTCATCACCATATTTATCTTTAATCTGAACCAATTCTTCTTTAATAATTTCCATTCTTCTAGATTCATTGTCAAGAATATCCTTTAATTCTTCGATCAATTTCATGATCTCCTCATACTCAGCTCTTAATTTATCTTGCTCTAATCCAGTTAACTGACGCAAACGCATTTCAACAATTGCCTTTGCTTGAATCTCTGATAATTCAAAACGCTCGATCAATTTGTTTCTCGCTTCATCGGCATTATTTGAAGCGCGTATCAATTTAATTACTTCGTCAATATTATCACTGGCAATTATTAAACCTTCTAAAATATGTGCACGAGCCTCCGCTTTATTCAGCTCGAATTTTGTACGACGTACTACAACTACATGACGATGTGCTACGAAATGAACAATCAAGTCTTTTAGATTTAACATTTCCGGCTTACCATTAACCAAAGCAATATTGTTAACACTAAATGATGTTTGTAAGGAAGTGTATTTGTATAATTTGTTTAAAACAATATTTGGAATGGCATCGCGTTTCAACACATAAACGATTCTTCTACCTTTTCTACTCGTCTCATCTCTAATAGTAGAGATTCCATCTATTTTTTTGTCATTTATTAAATCAACCGTTTTCTTTAATAAATCAGCACCATTTACTTGGTAAGGTAATTCCGTAACAACGATACACTCTCTACCGGCTACTTCTTCAAAATTAGCCTTAGCACGCATTACAATTCTACCTCTACCGGTTAAAAAAGCATTTCTAACACCTTCATATCCAAAAATAGTTCCACCAGTTGGAAAATCAGGAGCTTTAATGTGTTGCATTAACTCCTCTATTTCAATTTCATTATTTTCTATATAGGCAATAGTACCATCAATAACTTCACTTAAATTGTGAGGTGCCATATTCGTTGCCATACCTACTGCAATTCCCGATGCACCATTAACCAACAAACTTGGTATACGCGTTGGCAAAACTGTAGGCTCTTGTAAGGTGTCATCAAAATTAAGGCGATGATCTACTGTGTCTTTTTCTATATCTGCAAGCATATCCTCAGAGATCTTACGCATTCTTACTTCTGTATAACGCATTGCTGCCGGACTGTCACCATCGGGTGAACCAAAGTTACCCTGCCCATCAACCAATTCATAACGCATGCTCCAATCTTGTGCCATTCTAACCATTGCATCATAAACTGAAGTATCTCCATGAGGGTGATACTTACCTAAAACCTCTCCTACTACTCTTGCAGATTTTTTATGCGCACCAGTAGCTTTAATACCCAATTCATGCATCCCAAACAATACTCTTCGGTGCACAGGTTTTAACCCATCTCTAACATCTGGTAATGCACGTGAAACAATTACTGACATTGAATAATCAATGTAAGCAGATTTCATTTCATCTTCTATATTAATAGGGATAATTTTATCTCGTTCCGCCATATTTTATATAATTTTTTAAGTCGATTTTTTAGGAGCAGCAATATACAATTATTCTCTTTTTCTTAACCCGTAACAACTGAATTTCTCAACATTAGTTATTAACAATTCAACCCTATTATTTCACTGAATTTTAGTAACTTAGTAAACTGTTTAAACTTACTCATAACTTTTGTAATGATTAAGTGAAAATTTCTACTAAATTTACAACATAAACTTGATGAATATGGACGATAATTTTTCACCAAAAGTAAAAGATGTTATAGCCTACAGTAAAGAAGAAGCATTGCGTTTAGGACATGATTTTATTGGTACAGAACATTTAATGCTAGGTATTTTGCGTAAAGCAAACGGGGAAGCCTATGAAATTTTGAATACATTTGAACTTAATTTTAATGCACTTCGTAAAAAAATTGAAGCTCTACATGGAGTGAATTCCACTTTACCAAATATCAATAGTAAAAAAAGTTTGCATTTAACCAAACAAGCTGAAAAAGCTTTGAAAACAACTTTTTTAGAAGCAAAATTGTTTAAAAGTGAATCTATAAGTACAGCGCATTTACTGCTTTGTATTTTGAGAAATGAAAATGACCCTACAACAAAAGTACTTCATAAATTTGATGTTTTTTATGAAGATATCAAGGAGGTTTTTCAAGAAATGTATTCAGATATTAGTGAAGAAGATACAACAGAGAGTCCAACTGCAGACACTCCACATGAAGAGTTCAATGAACCTAAAAAAAACCCTTTTGAAGGTTCTAAAGGCAAAGTAGTTAAAAAATCAAAGACACCCGTTTTAGATAATTTTGGAAGAGACTTGACCCAAATGGCAGAAAATGGCAAATTAGACCCTGTTGTTGGAAGAAAGAAAGAAATAGAGCGTATTTCACAAATTTTAAGTCGTCGAAAAAAAAATAATCCAATATTAATTGGCGAACCTGGTGTAGGTAAATCAGCAATTGCCGAAGGCTTGGCATTGCGAATTATTCAGAAAAAAGTTTCAAGAATACTGTTCAACAAACGTATTGTTTCTCTTGACCTGGCAAGTTTAGTTGCTGGCACAAAATACCGTGGACAATTTGAAGAACGCATGAAAGCTTTAATGAATGAGCTTGAAAAAAATGACGATATCATTTTATTTATTGATGAAATTCACACCATAGTTGGTGCTGGTGGCGCCACCGGTTCTTTAGATGCTTCCAATATGTTTAAACCAGCTCTAGCACGCGGAGATATTCAATGTATTGGCGCAACAACATTAGATGAATACCGACAAAACATTGAAAAAGATGGTGCCTTAGAAAGGCGTTTTCAAAAAATAATCATCGAGCCAACTAGTGTTGAAGAAACCATTCAGATTTTAGAAAATATTAAAAATAAATATGAAGACCATCACAATGTAGTATATACAGAAGAAGCCATAAAAGCTTGTGTTATTCTTACTAACAGATATATGACAGATCGATTTCTGCCAGATAAAGCTATTGACGCTTTGGATGAATCTGGATCTCGTATTCACATAACCAACATCGTAGTTCCGGAACAAATTCTCGCATTAGAAAAAAAATTAGAGGAGATTAGAGAGCAAAAAAATGACGTTGTAAAAAGCCAGAAATATGAAGAAGCTGCAAAATTGCGTGATGATGAAAAAAGAATAGAAAAAGAATTAGAAACGGCTCAATTGGCTTGGGAAGAACATTCTAAACTTCACAAAGAAACGGTTACAGAAGATAATGTAGCTGAAGTTGTGAGCATGATGACAGGTATTCCTGTTAATCGCATCGCTGAAGCGGAAAGTAAAAGGCTAAAAGATCTACCCGATTTGATCAAAGGAAAAATAATTGGGCAAGATGAGGCGGTTGCTAAAGTTGTTAAAGCTATTCAAAGAAATAGAATTGGTTTAAAAGACCCAAACAAACCAATTGGATCCTTTATATTTTTAGGACAAACTGGTGTTGGCAAAACACAACTTGCAAAAGTTTTGGCCACTGAATTATTTGATTCTCAAGATGCCTTAGTAAGGATTGACATGAGTGAGTATATGGAGAAATTCGCTATTTCAAGGTTAATTGGTGCGCCTCCAGGATATGTTGGTTATGAAGAAGGAGGTCAGTTAACTGAAAAAATTCGCCGAAAACCATATGCTGTTGTTTTGTTGGATGAAATTGAAAAAGCACATCCTGATGTGTTTAATATGTTATTGCAAATTTTAGACGATGGGTATATTACAGATAGTTTAGGTAGAAAAATTGATTTTAGGCATACCATAATAATCATGACTTCCAATATTGGTTCAAGACAATTAAAAGATTTTGGTCAAGGAGTCGGTTTTGGTACCTCCTCTAAAAAATCACAAGAAGATGCCAATACCAAAAGTGTTATTGAAAATGCTCTAAAGAAAAGTTTCGCGCCAGAGTTTTTGAACCGAATAGATGATGTTATCATTTTCAATGCTTTAGAAAGAAAAGAAATACATGCCATTATTGACATTGAATTGGAAAAACTGTTGGATAGAATTTCAAAATTAGGCTATTATTTAACATTAAGTGATGCCGCTAAAGATTTTATAGTAGACAAAGGTTTTGATAAAAAATTTGGAGCAAGACCTTTAAAACGTGCTATTCAAAAATATGTTGAAGATGCCTTGGCGGAAGAAATTGTCAATGCCAATTTAAATGAAAATGATAAAATTTTTATGGACCTCAACAAAAAAAAGGATGCTATTGTTATTAAAATAGATAAGAATAAAAAATCCAAATAAAATGGAGATTTCAAACAATAACTAGATCCCTTTAAGGCGTTCCTTGTTGGTAGACAGGGATGATATTTGATAGACCCCGAGACAAGGGTTGGGGAATTTTTTTGATTAAAATCCAGTCTTTACCAGATTTTTTTATATAAACAGATTTCCTACCAATTACAAGAAAACCAATGCTGAATTTTAATGCAAAAAGTAATAAAAAAATGATTGAATAATTTAAAAAGTATTTTACTTTTGCAAAAAAAAATAAATGGATAAACTAAAACAACGTTGGGGTTTAACATCAAACTGGCAGGTATTTGCAATTATTGTTGTTTTTAGCTTAAATGGTTCTTTTGCCACATGGGTTGCTAAACCAGTTACCGAATTTTTTGGATTAAGCCCAGAAACAACAAATCCATATATTTTATATTTATCCTTAAGAATTTTACTCATATTCCCTATTTATCAGATAACATTACCTATAGTTGGATGGTTTTTTGGTCAATTCAAATTCTTTTGGAATTTTGAAAAGAAAATGTTAAGAAGAATGGGCTTAGGAAAAATATTTAGGTTAGATGACTAAGCTTTTATTTTGGGGAGTGATGAATTTCGAGTTATGACTTCTCTACTCACTTCTTTTACGTTTGATATAATAAACATACAACCAAGTCAGTGTAAAGGACGGAAAAAAATCGAGGCCCGGTATTGCTTCTTCAATAAAAGATATGATCCCACCTATTTTACCAACATTGCCCTTATACATTTTAATCATGATATAAGCAGATAAAGGTGCCCATACAATATCAATTGGAGGGAAAACATAAGAGGTCATTCCAATCAAGTCAAAAACTATACCCAATATGAGTTTCTTTTTTTTACTCATACTTTAATTTTTATCCCAATTATTTTTTGTTCTTATTTTTTTATAAAGTTTAATACCCAACATCAAAAGAATAGATACTAAAACTATTCCTAGAACACCAAAAATCCAATTGATAGCATTTTTTAAAACCACCAAGAATACTACCGAAAACAGGATTATAGTCGCAACTTCATTCCAAATTCTTAGCTTAATTGAAGAAATTTTTATAGATCCTTTAATCATTTGATTTAAAAGAACCTGACAGCTCCAATGATAGCCATATAATGCCAATACAAAAACAAGTTTTATTATCATCCATTTTTGAGCTAAAAAAATCGGGGTAATAAATAACATCCAAAAAGCAAAAACACTTGCCAAAATTGCCGACGGCCAAGTAATAATATACCACAATCGTTTGCTCATTAAAATATATTGTTTCTGCAAAATAAATTTTGCCGGCTCTTCCTTATCCTCTGCTTCCTTATAATATATAAAAAGACGAATAATGTAAAACAAGCCAGCAAACCATGTAGTTACAAATATAATATGCAGTGATTTTATATATAAATAATTCATTCTAATTTTGTCTTAACTCCCAGTCATTCACCCAATTGCACACAGCATCAATCCAATCTTTATTTTCATTTAAACAAGGAATATGTATAAATTGTTCTCCTCCTGCATTTAAGAATTCCTTTTTTCCTTCCATGGCAATTTCTTCTAATGTTTCCAAACAATCAGCAACAAAAGCAGGGGTTAATACTGCTAATTTTTTAACGCCTTCATTTGCCAATCGCAATAATTCAAAATCGGTATAAGGTTTTAACCATGGGTCTTTTAATAAACGTGACTGAAATGAGTTGCTGTAAGTTCCCGGTTCTAATCCTAAAAATTTAACCATGGCTTTCGTAGTTTCAAAACACTGATGTCTATAACAAGTTTCATGTGCTTTGGATGGAGTATCACAACAAGTACCATCAATTTTACAATGTGATTGGGTACTATCAGATTTTAATATATGACGTTCAGGGATACCGTGATAAGAAAATAAAATATGATCATATTCAAAACCCTCCAAGCTATTTTTTAAATTAATACTCATTGCTTTGATATAATCCTTATTATTATAAAAAGCAGGCAAAACATGCATTTTAATGTTCGGGAAATATTTTTTATTGATTTCAGATGTCTTTTCGACGACAGTTTCAAAAGACGACATGGCGTAATGCGGGTATAAAGGTATTTGTAAAACTTCATCAACTCCTAAATCGTGTAATTCCTGCATCGCATTTTTAATTCGCATTGAACCATATCGCATTCCTAAAACAACCGGAATATTTAATTTTTTAGCGACCTTTTCTTTAAATCTATCAGAAATTACAACCAATGGCGAACCTTCTTTCCACCATATTTTTTTGTATGCTGCCGCAGATTTTTTTGGACGTGTATTTAAAATAATACCTTTAATCAATAAAAATCGCTTCCAGTAAGGAATATCAATCACTCTTTTATCCATTAAAAATTCATCCAAATATTTTCTAACATCTTTAACATCAGTACTATCTGGAGAACCTAAATTAATTAGCAATAAACCTCTTTTTCCCAATTCTAATGATTTTTAATAATAATTATGCTCTTGATTTAACAAAGGCAAATATAATCTTTTTAAAATTTGATATTTCGGTAATACACTTTTTTCTTAAAAAAATAAATTCCTTTTTATCGTTATTTTTTTTACTTCAAACGACATCATTTATACCAATTGGTACATATTTTTGTCAAAATTAATAACGGATTAAACTTTTTAATCATCTGTGTTGATCGGTATTTTAAATATATAAAAGATAAGGCTATCTTATATATGACAAATATCATTTTTTAAAATTTTTAGGTAAAGTACTTTTGTAACATATAGTACATTAAAAAATTCATATAATAAATTTAACTAACTGACAAGGTTGAAAATGAATAAAGACATAGTAAATAAAAAGTTTTATGTTATTGGCTTAAACTATAAAAAAGCAGATGTTATTACCCGAAGTAATTTTAGTTTAAGTAATGAAAAACAAGAGCAATTATTAAAGGAAGCGAAAAATATTGATATAAAAAGCGTAGTTATTCTTTCAACATGTAATAGAATTGAAATAATGGGCTTCGCAAAACACCCATTTCAATTGATATCATTATTATGTAAATATTCAAATGGTACGGTAGAAGAATTTGCGAAAGTATCTTATGTTCATAAAAATAGTGATGCCGCCGAACACCTTATTAGAAT
>CAYPHN010000115.1:8378-9724 GCA_964410265.1 uncultured Flavobacteriaceae bacterium
CAGATTTTAGGAGATTACGAAATCGTGGGTCAATTAAAATGCGCTTTTCAATTGGCTAAAAAAGCAGGTACTTTAAATGCCTATCTAGAAAGACTTTTTAATGTTGCCTTACAGGCGAGTAAAGAAACTAAGAACAAAACAACTTTAAGCTCGGGTACTACGACAGTATCTTATGCTGCAATTCAATATATTAAAGACAATATTAAATCCTATAACAATAAAAATATTTTAATTTATGGTTTAGGAGACATCGGTGATAGTACTGCAAAAAGTAGTGTAAAATATTTAAACAATAATAATATTACGGTAATAAATCGTACGGATAGTAAAGCCTTTAAACTAGCGAATGAAATAAATGTAAAAGCCACTATTCATGAAAATTTAAATAGTGAACTACAAGAGGCTGATATTATTATTGTTGCAACAGGTTCTTCAAAACCAACGGTAACAGCCCAACAATTATCAACGCAAAAAAAGCAATTAATTATCGATTTATCTATTCCAAGAAATGTTGCAAATAACGTTGGAATCTTAAAAGGCAGCAAAGTTATTGACGTAGACATACTCTCAGAAAAAACTAAAAAAACGCTTGAAAACAGAAAAAAACAAATTCCGCTTGCCGAAGAAATCATACAAAAATATAAATCTGAATTTTATGAATGGCTTATGTTTAGAAGAAGTACTCCAGCGATCAATTCTTTAAAACATTCCTTAGAAACAATACAAAAAGATGCGATTTTAGGGTATTCCAAAAAACATCAAGATCTAAATGCCAATCATATTGAAGATGTTACTTCACAAATAGTTAATAAAATTGTTTCTAAATTTGCCATGCATTTGAAAGAAAATAATTCTCAAGCGAACCAAAGTATTCGAATGATAAAACAAATATTTAAGATAGAGGAAATCTCTGAAAATTAACATGAAGAAAGTTATACGAATTGGCACTCGATCAAGTGAACTAGCACTTTGGCAGGCTAATACAGTGGCACAACAATTGAACCACTTAGAATATGAAACAGAAATTGTTAAGATAGATTCTATTGGTGATGCTGTTTTAAATAAGCCAATATATGAAATTGGCACCACCGGTGTTTTTACAAAAAATTTAGACGTCGCTTTATTAAACGATAAAATTGATATAGCTGTACATTCTTTAAAAGATGTACCTACAGTTTTACCAAAAGGTATCGTGCAAGTTGCGGTGTTGAAAAGAGGAAGTTTTCACGATGTACTTGTATTAAAAAATAACCAAGATTTCTTCGCTAATAAAACTGCAATTATTGCAACAGGAAGCTTAAGAAGAAAAGCACAATGGCTTTATCGCTACCCCAATCATACCACAA
>CAYPHN010000116.1:0-9695 GCA_964410265.1 uncultured Flavobacteriaceae bacterium
TTGATAAATAAGAAACTAAGGCTAGTGATTTAGTTTTTCAGCAGACCCTAAATATATCTTTTCTTTTTCTACCTTGTGGTCATTATATTTATTCTTTTGATTGATTTATTAAATGGCTATAAAAACTTACCAAACTAATACAGTTATCATAGGAGGTGGCATTTCGGGTATCACCGCTGCCATTGAATTGTTAGATGCCAACAAAAAAGTGATCATCATAGAACGTGATTTTGAAAAAAACTTTGGAGGTCTTGCAAAAGAATCCTTTGGTGGTATGTTTTTTATCAATTCAAAACAACAAAGATTTTCTAAAATTAAAGATGACGTTAGTCAGGCTAAAAAAGACTGGTTTTCATTTGCCGAATTTGACGAAAATGAAGTTTGGGGCAAAAAATGGGCCAATGCTTATTTAGAGTCGACACTTAAAGTTTACGATTGGGTTACTTCTAAAAAAGTTAAATTTTTTCCGATTGTTCATTGGGTAGAAAGAGGCTTACATCAGCCCGGTAATTCTGTACCTAGATTTCATATGGTTTGGGGTACAGGCCATGGTTTGATCGAAGCTTTGTTAGATCACTTAAGATCACATGCAAATTATAAAAACCTTCAAATCTATTTTCAACATAAAGTCAATGATTTTATTCTTGAAAATAATAAAATTGTTGGTATTACAGGAATAAATGAAAATAACAACAGTACATTTAAATGTCTTGCTTCAAATTTTATTGTCGCTACTGGCGGTATCAATGGAAATATGCAAAAAGTTCGGCAGCATTGGCATAAGGATTGGAATACACCTCCGGATACAATATTAAATGGGTCACATCAATTTTCCGATGGGAAAATTCACGATAAAGTAAGTGAGATTGGTGGTCATGTTACACATCTTGATTTGATGTGGAATTATGCCGCCGGCATACCTCACCCTAATCCGAAAAGAGAAAATCACGGACTTAGTTTGGTACCCCCAAAATCGGCACTTTGGTTAAATTACAAAGGTGAAAGAATGGGACCAATACCACTTGTTACAGCCTTTGACACAAGATATTTAGTGACTAAAATCTGTGAACAAGAAAAACAATATTCCTGGCAAATTCTCAATGAGAAAATTGCTTATAAAGAATTAGGTGTTTCAGGATCGGAATTCAATGAAGGTATAAAAAATAAAAACATTTTCTCTTTTTTAAAATCGATTTTAAAAGGTAATAAGCACTTAATTAAAACATTAGAAAAAGATTCACCAAATTATATTAAAGCTAATAGTGTAGAAGAGTTGGCCGAAAAAATGAACGCACTAACCGGAGAAAATGATGTTGAAGTTGCTACTTTAAAAAAGTCCATTGCAAGTTATGACGACAATTTTAATAGAGGAAGGAATCTGTGGAATGATGATCAAATCCGACGAATTGTTCATGCACGCCAATACAAAGGCGATAAAAAACGAACGCTAAAACCTCAAAAATTAGATAATCCGAAAAATTATCCATTAATTGCTATACGAGAATTCATCTTATCCAGAAAAAGTTTGGGTGGGATACAAACCAATTTAAATTCTCAGGTTTTAAGTGTGCCCAATGACAAGGGAGAACAAAAAATTTTAGATAATTTATATGCTGTTGGTGAAGCAGCAGGGTTTGGTGGCGGTGGTTCACATGGTAAAAGAGCGCTAGAGGGAACATTTTTAGCAACGTGTATATTTACAGCACAAAAAGCAGCAGAACATATAGTTTTTAAATAACTATCCTGCAAGCCTGCCTGTCGGCAGACAGGGTTTTCAAAACCTGGTAGGTATTCTAATATATGAGTTATGAGTTATGAGTTATGAGAAAATTAAAAAATAAATCTTATTATAGGATTTAGAATAGATAAATAATTAAATGAAAAAAACAGGAGCAGAATTAGCAGTTTACGCATTAGAACAAATAGGTGTAAAATACACTTTCGGAATTCCGGGGGTTCACAATATTGAATTGTATGATGAGTTAAATAATTCTGAAAAAATTGAGCCTATTTTAGTAACCCATGAAGGTGGTGCTTCGTTTATGGCATTAGGTGTTTCATGCACTTCTAAAAGTATTGGCACTTTAATGATTGTTCCCGCTGCAGGTACTACCAACGCTATGAGCGGAATTGGTGAGGCTTTTTTAGACGGCATACCAATGTTGATATTTTCTGGAGGTACTCGGCAAGATAGCGGTAGGCATTACCAATTACATCAATTAGATCAAGAAAATTTAGTAAAAGAAATAACCAAAGCATTTTTTAGAATCGAATCACATAATGAAATCATATCTACAATTTACAAAGCTTATGAAATTGCTACATCGGGTGAACCCGGACCTGTATTTATTGAGATTCCGATGGAGTATCAAATGTTTAAGAGTAATGTTGATCAACTAACGCCATATACTAAAAAGTATAAAAACCCGACTTTTGATAAGCAAAAAATTAAGGCTGCAGCCGAATTGCTTTTACAAGCTAAAAACCCAGGTATTTATGTGGGTTGGGGTGCTGCCGAAGCAACAAAATATACAGAAAAAATTGCAACAATATTAGCTGCTCCGGTTTGTACCACTTTACAGGGTAAAGCATCATTCCCAGCTTCACATGCATTGCATACAGGTTTCGGGTTTGGACCGAATGCAGTGCCTGCCTGCCAAAAAGCATTTAAAAAATGTGATGCCATGTTAGCAGTTGGTGTTCGGTTTTCAGAAATTGCAACAGGAAGTTTTGGTGTAACTGTTCCTGAAAATTTAATCCATATCGATATAAACGCTGAAGTATTTGATAAAAATTATCCAACAAAAATAAATTTAGAAGCAGATGCTACTGAGGCATTAAAATTACTTGCAGAAACATTAGAAGACCTTACCAAAAATATATCAAAAGACAATTCCGCTTTAGCGAATATGATTAATAAAGAAAAAGAAAAATATTTCGAACAATGGAAACCAACACCCTTAAAAGATAAAGTTTCTCCTGGTTACTTTTTTAAAGCCTTAACCAAATTTACAGATGATGAAACCCGATTTATTGTTGATGATGGCAAACATACCTACTTGGCCGCTGAACTATTACCTGTAAATCGATCTCGTCACTTTGTGTCGCCAACTGATTTTAACTGTATGGGCTTTTGTGTACCCGCAGCAATTGGCGCTAAATTTATGAATCCAAAAAGTAAGGTTGTCGGTATTGTTGGTGATGGAGGTTTTTTAATGACCGGTATGGAAACCCTTACTGCAGCCTCCAACCAATTGGGTGTGGTTTATTTTATTTTTCACGATGGTGAATTGGGTCAAATTTCTCAGTTTCAAAAAATTCCGCTCAAGCGAAAAGTTGCAACTATTATTGGTGATGTAAATCTAAAAGGAATTGCAGATGCATGTGGAGCTTCTTATTTTCATATGGCGAATGACTCTGAAATTGAGCAAATTATGGAAAAAGCATTTCAGGAAGCTGATAATAATAAACCTGTAATTGTTGATGTTGCCATTGATTACTCTAAAAAAACCATGATGACCAAAGGTGTAGTAAAAGTTAATTTAGCAAGATTTAGTTTTAGCGAAAAGGTACGGTTTATTGGTAGGGCTGCAAAGCGGCATTTACTGGAATAAAAGATAGGAAATTATGAGTTATTAGTTTTGAGTTATGAATGTCATTCCCGCGTAAGCGATTTGTCATTCCCGCGTAAGCGGGAACCTTATACTTCTTCCCATTTAGTTTAATCCAATATTATATTTTATGTTATTCTTCAACGACTTTTTTAACTTTTTTTGGTAATTCAATTTCAGATACCCAGGCCGTATACAATTGATGTACAATCGCTAAAATTACTGGGCCTATAAACAAACCTAACATTCCCATAAAAATCATCCCACCCAAGGCTCCAATTAAAATTACCAACATCGGTGTTTGCAAACCTTTTCCTAAAAGCATCGGTTTTAAAATATTATCAGAAAGCGCTACTAATATAATATAAATAGTAAAAATTATGGCAGGCATTGAATCATGGGTAGAAAAGACTATTGCTATGGCTGGAATCATTGCCAATAATGCCGGAATTTGAATTATTGCTAATATCAATACAAACAATGCAAAAATACCTGCTCCAGGCAATCCAATAACCACAAAGCCTAAATAGGCCAAAGCTGCCTGAATTATAGCAACTAACAAAATACCTTTTACTACACTTCTTATTGTATTAACGATCATTTTAATAAGCTCTTCACCTTTACCAGACTTTATTCTATTTGCAAATTGCAAGCTGGTACTGTAACCCGCTTCTGCTGTAAGCATAAAAACTCCTGCAAAAATTAAAGAGAATAAAGCAAGAAAAACAGAACCCATTAAGCCGGTAAAACTGCTAAACAAAGAACCAAATAAACCTTCTAATTGATCTTTATAACCCAATACAAAAGTTTCAATATTTTGATTAGCCTCAGACCATAATCCATATATTTTTTCACCAATTACAGGCCATTCTTTTACTTGATCACCTGGCGATGGTATTTTAACCGTACCAGACTCAAAACTTTCTTTAAAAGCCATAGAAGAAGCCACAACAGATTTTGTAAGGCTAACTGTAGGAGAAATAATAATTGCTAATAACACAATAATAAACAGACTTGTAACCAAGCCTTTCTTTTTTCCTTTAAACAGCTTAATTACCTTAAGATAAAAAGGATATAATGCTACTGCAACCAAAACAGACCAAACAATTATCGTAATAAAAGGTTTGATAATTAAAAAACTCCAAACCAATAGTAAGGATAAAATAACAATTTTAATATAAGTGTCAATAGGTTTTTGAGAGCTCATGTTTTTCATATGATACGAATTTAAATTAATATTATTTTATGGTGCATTGCTATGTATATCCCAACCCCCGCCTAATGCTTCATAGAGGTTTATGATAGAAGTTATTTGTTGTTTGAAAGCCTCTGAGGCCTTAAGCTCTGCGCTAAATTGTGAACTTTGTAAATCAAGTACTTCTAAATAACTCGTCAGGCCACCATCATATCTAACCCATGCCAATTGAGAAGCTTTTGTTGCCATCTTCATCTGTTCGTTTCTTAAATTGTATTCTCTTTTATAAGTACTAACCGCAATCATAGCATCTTCAACCTCTTGTAATGCAATCAAATATGTATTTTGATAGTTTAAAAGTAACTGTTTTGTTCTAATTTCTTCCACTTCCACTCCTTTTTTTAATCTACCTGCATTAAAAATGGGACCTAAAACTTGTGCTCCGAGATCAGCAAAAAGAAGAGAAGGGTTTAGTAATTCTGCTCCCATATTCATGCTTAAGGTTAGTGATGGATACCTTAGTGATTCGGCTACACCAATCCTTAAAGTTTGAGCATGTAATTTTCTTTCTGCTTCTAAAATATCTGGTCTTCTATCTATCAATTCTGAAGGCAAACCAACCGGTATATCAAGTAGATATATCTGTTCATACAACACCAGTCCTCTAGGTATATTTCTTGGTGTAGCACCCAATAGAATACTTATCCCGTTTTCTATCTGACCTCTAGATCTACTAAATATTTCAATGGCTGTTTGGGCTTCAATTAATTGGATTTTAGACTGAGATAAATCTACTTCATTAATAAAACCACCATTAAAACGAGCCTGCATCACATCATAATTATCTTGAAAATTCTCAGCTGTTTTTTCTGCTATAATCAATCTATTATCAATATCTCTCAAGGAAATATAAATATTCGCTACTGCAGATATAATACTTATAGTTAATGACTTATAAGCCATTTCTGTAGTAAAATAATCTTGCAGAGCTATTCTGTTAAGTGTTTTTATTTTTTGCCATAAATCTACTGTATAAGAAACATTTACTCCCGGTGCGAAAGAGTTGGAAAAACTGTTAGTACTAGAATTTACACTACTTGAACCAACAAGACCATAATTAATACTTGGATAAAAGGGAGCCTTCGAAATATCGAAATGCAATTGAGCTTCTTCTATTCTAGCAATAGCAATTTGAATATTCTTATTATTTACCAATGCTGTATCAATCAAATCAACCAATACAGGGTCTTTAAATAATTTCCACCAAGGCAAATTGGCCATTGAGCTATCATTAGGGAAATCTTGACGATAAGTTAAGGTTGTATCTTGATCTTCGCGTACATAATCCTCCCCTACTTTACATGATTGTACACTGATAATTATTAGAACAAAAAGGCTAAATATCGATATATGTGTTTTCAACTTTGTCATACAAGTTGTTGATTTTTAGATTTTTTAATTTTATCTAATATTCCAAATGCCACTACTACATAAATTACAGCTATTGTGATTTGTATAACCCGTGTCCAAACTTTACTTCCTGCATCAGCCTCCGATGAGGTAACCGATCCTAATATTAATAAAAAGGTAGAGAATCCTGTTCCATAAATAGGAGCCAATTTATTTTTTGAAAAAAGCCGATTCCCAAATAATAATCCAACACAAAGTGTAAGTAAAATCATAAAAATAAAATTAGGAACCATGACCAAAAATCTATAGGTCAAAATGGCAAATAATCCTCCCAAAATATTGGCAACAATCATAACCAACCCTACTTTTGGATTTGAAAGGGATGGACTCATAGATAATAAGGCTATAAAAATTAATATAAGTACACTTGATGATAATTTAAAAATATAAAACAACAACAGTACAGGCAAAATGATAATAATAATTTGCACAGCATATATAAATCGTTCTTTTTCTGTTTGTTTTTTTCCTTGCTTTTGTTCTTTAGCAAAAAATAAATCGGCTTCTGATAAAGGAAAAATCAAATAAATAAATTGTGTTAGTATAATTGCCATAAGCGCATTAAAAACCAATCGAACAGCAATATAACTTCCTATCGCTCCTGAATCAATAGATACAAATGGTATGACTATCAAACTTATCAAAAAAAACACCTTAATCATAACAGGTAATTTATCCGTATAATACAGCCATAATAAAGCCAAGGCCAACAATGGCATAAAAACCAAGGCGTAAGCCAAAAATATCTCACTAAAAACTACTGTAAGAGCAGTAAAAACAGTCAAAGTTAATATAAAACTAAGACCTTGTTTTAACGATAAAGGCTTTGCTCCTGGAGCCATATAACCAAGTGCCAAAACCGATGTAAGATATGCCAGATCATAATTCATCAAAGCGGTAACTGCCACAATAAAACTTGAGCCAACTACATATCTTAAAACTGGTATAGAAGCATTCCAGTTGATATTCAATATGGATATGTTTATCATTTTACCTAACATAGGATAACCATGACATAAAACGAATTCGAAAAGAAGCAATACTATTTAAAATAAAACTATCTCCGGTGTAAACTACCACATCTACCTGGCCTCCCAATCGAATAAGGTTTTTTATATCTTCATTACTATCGATACTTATAATTACCGGAAATCGCTGCGGGTCTTGTAACCAGCCACTTTTGGTTTGTATATCAGGCAAACCACCTTTATTGGTTTGATCGATAGCAACACCATATCCTATACTTCTTATTTTTCCACGAAATATCTTCCCTGGAGCGATATCAAAAGTAAATTCAACAGCATCCTCTAATTCCATTAATGAAAGATTATTTTCTTTTAAATTGGCTTGAATCCACACATCGCTTTTAGAAATCAAAGTGGTAAGTGGCTGCCCAGCAGAGGCATAATAACCTAAATCGATATCAAAACTTTCAATAACGCCATCAGTTGGCGCAACAATGGTTGAAAAAGCTAAATCTAATTGTGCTTTTTCCAATTTTTTAATTGCTGTCCTTATTTTTGGGTTATCGGGACCCGAATCACCGAGAGATTGTTTGGCTCTTTCTAAACTGGCTTCCGCCGAAGCAACTTGTTCAGTTGCCTGTAATAGTGCTGTTTCTGATTGGTCTTTATCTGATTCAGATAAAGCCCCTTCATTTTCTAGCATAACTTTTTTAACCCTGTTCCAGTTGCGTTGCGCTCTATCTAACTGTGCCAATGCTACTCCCAATTTACCTGCGGATGATTTTACAGATGCTGAACTTGCCGCGACGGATTGTGTTGTATTATCAATATTTGCTTCGGCCTGAGCAATAGCTATCTCAAAGGGTCTTTTATCCAATTGGAAAAGAATATCCCCTGCTTTAACTTTACTATGAAGTTTTATATTTAATTCTGTAATATTTCCCGACACCCTTGCAGTTACCGGTGTTATCAAACCTTTTATTCTAGCTTGATCTGTATATGGTGTGTGCCTATCGGACAACACATACCAAATAAAAAAAAATAAAGATATTAGTAGTACTATAAAAGTTACTTTTTTAATAGAGCTCTTTTGTTCTTTTTCTTCTACCTGTTCATTCTCATCATTTTTAGAATCAACTTCTTTACTTGGCTCCTCTCGAGCATCATTATTATTGGTGTTATTATCTTCCATAAATTAGTTAATTAATACTCTTGATAAATCAGCCCTTGTTATCACCTGTTCTTTTCCATATTGATTGCACAACAGAAAACATAAAAGCTGTAGACCACCCAATAAGCAATATCCCATTTATTGCTTCGAAACCGGCTAAAATTCTATTGGACGCTCCAATAGTAATCTCACCATAACCCAATGTTGTAAAGGTTACCAAAGAAAAATAAATCGCCTTTTCAAAAGTTTCAAATTCGGTTATTTCTGGTAAAATATAATAAATAAACGCCCATATGGCAGCTTGTGAAAAATGTAATAACAAAAGAAAAAACGAAGTTAAAATTACCAATCGAATACTTTTTTTTGCAAATTTTAATTTAGGTAAATTAAAATAATTATTATCCATGTACTTCATCCAGAAACTGGTGCCATATCCTTGTATTGTAACAGTAATTGCAATTACAACTAGTCCTATTAAAATATTGAAAATCATAATGATGATTTACTGATTATATTGGCTAATTTAGTTTTTATTGTAAATATGGCAAAGTTTATGTTTACAATAAATTAAATATTCCTTTATATTTGTGCATTCTAATACAGAAATAGAAAAACAAAAACATAAAATTCATATTTATGAAAAAAGAGAATCAAAAGACACAAATCGTTGGATCTTTTAATAACAAACAGTTACTCTATGTAAAATATTTTACAGCAATACTTATTGATTTATTAGTTCTAAATCTTTTTGACGAATACTGGGATAATGTCGTTATTACGTCTTTTTCAATCTCACTTCTTGTAGCCATATTACTTCAAATTCTATTAAAATTTACAATAAAAATTGAGCATCGTGTTGCAGATTATTTTAAAGCAAGGCCTGGTAAGTTTATGAAATTTATGCGGTACTTTTCCGCTTGGGTTATATTATTCATTTCAAAACTTATAATTCTTGAAATAATTAATCAAGCTTTTGGTAATGAAGTACAATTTAAAGGAGCATGGCATGGCGTAGTTGCATTTATAGTTGTTGTTATGGTGATGTTGATTGCTGAATTATTAGCTGCTAAGATTAATAAAAAACTTGGTAAAATTGGATAGTGTTTTTATTTTCTAAAACATTTGTGTCCAATAAAAGATATAAGACCGCTTCGCTTTAAGAACTAAGAATAAAGACTTGATATAACTATCGATCTACCCATGATTTAAAGTATAGTAGTTTTTTAAGGATTATCGTAAATTTTAATTACAATCAATTTGTTTTACCTAATTTAACGAATCTA